>JALTZE010000045.1 GCA_027051315.1 Micavibrio sp. | reverse complement strand
GAATGGTTCTTGGCTATATTTATATATATATTGATGTTGTTTTATAATTAACGAATTGATAGTATTTATATGGTTGTATTCTTTATTTGGGGTTTTTGTATGAATATATTGATTGTTGACCGTGATGATGTTGCCAGAGAGCTTGTAAAAGCAAGGCTTGAAGAAATGGGACATATAGTTTGGCAAGAAGCATCTAAGGCAAATATAGATGAAATGCTTACCAAAGAAGATTTTGATGCCATATTTATTGACCCATCGCCGTTGAATAATCCAAGACAGCTAGTTTTGAATATACGTAGGAAAGTTAGAAAACGTTCCCCTTATCTTGTGTTTATGTCAGATAATGCGACATATGAAGATGCATTAAAGGCTGGTATGAATGATTTGCTTATGAAGCCAGTTGATATGGCTGCTTTGGAAAATAAAGTAGAAAATGCAATTAGGCTTAATGATTTAATCGAAAGAATTGGAGATAGCAAAGAAGATTTCCCCAGCTCTGGTGGTGTTATTGCAAAATCTGCTTTTAATCAGCTATTTTTATCAGCGATAGATAGAGCCGATAGATATGGGGAGAGGTCTTTTGTTTTATTTATTTCTGTTAGTAATTATAATGAATTATTAACTATGGATGGGCCTTATGTTGCTGAAACTGCGGCTGCTACTATGGCTCAGCATCTTGTTAGATTACGTAGGCAGTCTGATATTATTGCCCAGACTGGTAAAGCGGAATATGCTCTTATGTTGCAAAGACCTATTTATGAAACTGAACCTATGGACGCGGCGAATCGTTTTGCAGAGTCACTTTCGGAGATTAATGATTTAGGGGATAATGTGGAGCTTAATGTATATCTTGTAGATATACCAGTCGGAAAAAGATATATAAATCATGTTTTCCGACCTAGTACATCATCTTATACCAAATAGCCTTAAACAGGCTATTTACGTTTGAATGCCACGTTATTTTTCTATTATTTGTACTGTTTTTGTAGGGAAAGGTATTGATATTCCCTTTTTGTCCATTTGTTCTTTTATGGCTTTTGTCATATCTGTTTTTAATTTGAAATAATCAGAACGCGGACACCATACACGAAGAAGTATATCAACAGAAAAATCACCCAGATTTTGTACGGCTATTAGAGGTTTTTTATCTTCTGATTTTATTATTCTATCTTCGTTTTCTATAAGCTCTGATATGGCTTTCATAGCTTCTTCTATATCATCATCATAAGATATTGATATATTATAATCTTGTCTTCTTTCGTTATTTTTAGAAAAATTTTGTATATCATTATTCCATATATTGCTGTTTGGGCAGTATATATACACGTTATCAGGAGTAGCCATCTCACAGCCAAAAAGACCAAGTGATTTTACTGTGCCACTTATTCCCCCTACTGTTATAAAATCTCCGACATTAAAAGGACGTATTACCAGAAGCATAACTCCTGCTGCTACATTGCTTAAAGTTCCTTGTAGAGCCAGACCTATTGCTAGACCTGCAGCACCGAGTACTGCAAGAAGGCTTGCTGTATGAACGCCGAGCTGTTGTAATACTATGACGGCGGATACGAAAAGTACTATATATTTCACAAATCCTCCGAGAAAGCTTCTTAATGTTGTATCAAGCTTTTCTATCGTTGTGATTTTTCTTTTTAGCCAGTTCCCTATCATCCAGCCAGCTATAAGTATTATTACGGCTATTAAAAGATTTGTGCCTAATTCTATAATTAAAGGTAGATTTTCTTTGATTAGAGGTATGTTTTCTTCTATAACTTCTGATATATTATTTTCCATTTCTGTTTCCTGTCTTTTGTTTTGGGAACAGATATTTATAGAGTGGTTTATCGATTTGTTAAATAAAAAAAATAAATTTAATCCTGATTTTGATGCTATTGATAAGTCAATGCAGGCTTATAAGGCGGTTTGGCACGGTAGATTTTATTTAGCCAGATTATTTATGATTCCTTTTTTAATTAAAGTTATCTGTTATATGATTATTTTTTATCTGGGTTATGAAGAAGATATATTGCGCCAAACATTGGTAATGATTCCTTCGTTTTTTGCAGATGGTTGGTTGATTGCTCAATGGTTAAGGACTTTGGGGCGGGGTGAAAAATGGCCTTATAAATATAATCTTGATGAAAATGGAATGCCTAAAGAACGTCTTAGAATAAAAGGTATATTATCCTCGATGCAGGTATATGTATTGATTAAACTTGTAATAGGAGGATTAGTTGCATTTGCAATTATTATGAATGAAAATTCTAGCAAAGATGTTGCGGGTGAAGTTACGCAAGGTAGTGTTTTAGGTTTTATTTTTGGTGTTATTGCTATAATTTCTTCTGTTTGGTGTTACAGATTTGCATGGCTACATGTTCCTTTTGCATTAAATTGTAAAATGATGGATTTTGTAGAAGCTGTTGGTGGTTTTATGGGGTCTATAAAGATTATAGGTATGTCATTGATATGTATGGTTCCTATATATATTGTTTTGACTTTTCTTGCTACGTTAATTATGTCAGTAGCAGGTGTTGATAGTGAAGGTTCTTTATCCATATTTGCTGATTTTATTCTTACTGTTATTTCATCAGCAGGAGAGATTCTAATAGCGTTAATATCATCATCTGCGATATTGCTGGCATATAAAGGAATAATGGAAAAGAATAATGTCTGATGAAGAACTAAAAATATATGTTACAGATTTAGAAGGTAAGAATCATGAAATTCCTGCATTGGAAGGATGGAGGGTGATGGAAATAATTCGTGATTATGGTCTTCCTATTAAGGCCGAGTGCGGGGGAGCATGTTCATGTGCGACATGCCATGTTCATATAGATGAGGAATGGATTGATAAATTATACCCTCCTAGTGAGGAAGAAGAAGATATGCTTGATATGGCATATGATGTTGATGATAGCTCTAGATTATCGTGTCAGATAATAATGACACCCGAGCTTAACGGGCTTAAGCTTAGATTAGCTCCTATTATGGATGCTTAATTTTCTAGTATCTCTTTGTATTCTTTGCGCTTCTAGCTATAGTTAGATGGGGTTGGGGATGGTTGTAAACTCATAATTATTCTTTTCTGGATGATGCTCATCTCCACCATGCAAAGTTCTGGGGTATAGAAATTTTCTACCCAAATAATTATCAGGATGTTTTTTATCTGCATCATGAGCAACTATTATAATATTTCTTTCACCAATTGTAGGGTAGTTATCGTACATTTCCATTTCAATTATGACTGTTGCTTCAGGATCTTCACTTTTTAAAGTAAATTTATTCCTATTTCTATTTTTGCAAGGTGTAATATCACTTACTTTAATACCGTTTTGTTGCGATGAAATAGTTATGGTTATATTATTAAAAATTTTTGATAATTTGCTTATTTTTATTTCATATAGAGGTTTATCACCTGAAATATGCGAAAATGTAATTTTGAGAGGAGGTTTCTCTAATATTTGCACGAAGTCAGGGCTCATTAATTTTTAACACTTTTATAAAGGGGAATTTGAGCCTAATTTATACAAAAATAAGTTATATGTCAAATAGTTTACATATATTATGCTACTTTTTGTGAAGCATGTTCTATGAGTTCATTTATTACTGTTGGGTCTGCTAATGTTGATGTATCTCCTAAACTATCGATTTCTCCTGCGGCTATCTTTCTTAGGATTCTACGCATTATTTTTCCTGACCTTGTTTTTGGTAATCCTGATGCCCATTGTATTATATCAGGTGTTGCAATAGGGCTTATTATAGTTCTTACCTTTTGGATTATTTCTTGGCGTATTTCTTCTGTCGGTTTTGTTCCTTCCCGCAAAGTTACATATGCGTAAATTCCTTGACCTTTTATATCATGTGGGTATCCGACAACTGCGGCTTCTGCTACATATTCGTGCTCATCTATTGCGCTTTCGATTTCTGCTGTTCCTAAACGGTGGCCAGATACATTTATTACATCATCCATACGTCCTGTAATCCAATAATAGCCATCTTCATCACGTTTTGCACCATCACCAGTGAAATATTTTCCTTTGAAATCAGAAAAATATGTTTGAATAAATCTTTTGTGGTCGCCGAATACTGTACGCATTTGCCCTGGCCAGCTATCTAATATGCATAAAGCTCCTTCACATGCTCCTTTTTTGATATTTCCATCTTTATCAACTATTGCTGGTTGTATACCAAAGAATGGTTTTGTTGCTGAGCCTGGTTTTAAGGCTGTTGCACCTGCTAAAGGGGTTAATAAATGTCCGCCTGTTTCGGTTTGCCACCATGTATCCACTATTGGGCATCTGCTTTCTCCTACTGTTTCATAGTACCACATCCATGCTTCATGATTTATTGGTTCTCCTACTGTTCCAAGAATCCTTAAAGATTTTCTGGAAGTTTTTTTCACTGGTTCATCGCCTGCGCGTAAGAGTGAACGTATGGCTGTGGGGGCTGTGTAAAATATATTTACTTGATGTTTATCTACAATTTGCCAGAAACGGGACATATCAGGATAGTTAGGAACTCCTTCAAATATAACTGTTTTGGCTGCGTTAGCCAAAGGACCATATACTATATATGAGTGTCCAGTTATCCAGCCGACATCTGCGGTACACCAAAATACTTCACCTTCTTTATAATCAAATGTCCATTCATGAGTAAGAGAAGCATAGACCATATAACCTCCTGTTGTATGGAGTACTCCTTTGGGTTTTCCAGTAGAGCCAGAAGTATATAATATGAATAAAGGGTCTTCGGCATTCATTTCTTCACATTCGCAATCTGTTGATTGATTTTCTACTTTTTCATGCCACCAGATGTCTCTTCCTTCTTTCATATATACATCATTATTTGTATGTTTTAGTACTATTACAGTGTTTACATTTGGACATGTTTCCAATGCTTTATCTGTATTTGATTTTAGTGGAATATGTTTTCCGCCTCTGACGGCTTCATTTGCGGTGATTACTATGTTTGATTTGCAATCTTGGATTCTTCCTGCAAGAGATTCAGGGGAGAAGCCGCCAAAAACTACGGAATGTATTGCTCCTATTCTTGCGCAGGCTAGCATGGCATATACAGCCTCACATATCATTGGCATATATATTGTTACTCTGTCGCCTTTTTTTACTCCTCGTTCTTTTAGTGCGTTTGCGAGCTTACATATGTTATCTTTTAATTCTTGGTAAGTTACGTGATAGCTATTTGCGGGATTATCTCCTTCAAATATTAGGGCAGTTTGATTGCCTTTTTCAATTATATGACGATCTACGCAATTATAGCAGGCATTTAATATTCCGTCTTCGTACCAGCGAATATTTACATCACCTTCGAATGAAGTGTTCTTTATTTTTGTTGGTTTTTTAAACCAGCTGATTCTTTGGCTCATTTCTGCCCAGAATTCCTCTGGTTTGTTTATCGATTTTTCGTATAGCTCATTATATTTTTCTTCTGTAATATGCGCAGTTTTAGAAATGTTTTCAGGTACTGAGAAAATGTTATTTTCCTGAGCCATAGTTTTGTTCCGTCCTTTTAAAAATATATGATAGGTTTGAATTGTAGCAGTGATATTATTATTTGGCTATAGTTATAGCTATATAATTTTGTTATAAAATATTTTTCTTGCTTGAATGAAAGTAAATTATAATCATAATGGTTTTATGCATAAGATTTTGGACTTATTATTAATTTTATCCTTATTGCTTTTAGCTGGATTTGGTGGCTTTAAGGCTGGTGAATATTTTTCTGCTAAAGATAATTTGGAATTAAAGGGAAATGTTGAATATGGATATAATCCATATAATAC
>JALTZE010000044.1 GCA_027051315.1 Micavibrio sp. | reverse complement strand
TTATCATATTATTTCCTTCTCAGGCCTATTCAGAAAAAAATATAAAACCATCAACAAATATTTACGGCAGCCTTGGTCTTATAAGCTCGCCAAATGCACGGCATGATAAACCAGGAACTATTAGATTTAACATATCAAACACTTCTCCCTATTTGCATACAGCATTGGGTCTACAATTAGCCAAATCTTTATATATAAATCTTAGACAAACTTCTCAAACATCATCACTAATTGGTGATTCCAAGAAAATGACCCCTGGTATTGATTTTAAATTAAGGCTTGTTAAGGAAGGTTTCTACAATCCTGAAATATCCATTGGTATAAACAGTGCTATCGGTCACAAAAAACATTCATCAGAATATATAGTTTTCTCAAAATTGATAAAAAATATAGACTATACAGCAGGAATAACATGGGGCAGGACATCAAATAAATTAAACATAAAAAATCCTCTTTCCCAAATATCCTCTCATTTTGAAAAAGAAAGAAATTACACAAACGAAGAAACAAACACCCCTAATAACTGGTTCACGGGTCAAAATATGGGTATATTTGCAGGAATAGAATATTTCACCCCTATAAAAAATTTGTCACTCAAAGCAGAATATAATGGCGAAGACTACCTACCTGAAAAATCATCAATAACAAATTATAAAGCACCATCTCCATGGGCATATGGAGCAAGTTATGCACCAAATAGCTGGAGCAATATATCAATAGGATTTATTGGTAAGAACCAAATATTTACAAAACTATCTATCAATCAATCCATTGATAATTGGCAAGGAAAAAAACATAAACAATCAAAAGAAAATATATATAAAAATATTAGAATAGACAAAGCTTCCATAGACAAAAACAAAGTAAACAGCCAGCTTTACCTTTCTCCACTATATTCAACTCCTGAACAAATTAAACATGTAACAACAAAATTTGTAAAAGAAACAAAAAATCAATATCCATACACGCAAATCAAATTAAAAAAATATGGACTACAAGGTCCAACCATCCAAGTTCCAACAAAAAAAATAATATTAAGCAAAAATAATAAACTTATCAGCCCCCAAGAAATATGGCATGAAACGAACATAGATAATTCATCTTCTCAATTTAAAAAAACAGATAAAAAGTTTACTTTCTTAGGAATCAACCCTCATGAACTCCTTAATAATAAACAAAAAACAGAATGGAACTTTATTTTAGAAAATAAACTATCCCTATCCGAAGAAAATAGCGGTATTTTATACAGAACATCTATCATGGCTAAACTTATAAAGCCTCTAACCAACACAGCTTACCTTACAATATCACCCCGCCTTAACCTAAAAGATAATCTTAAAAATATTCACAAATACAAAGAAAGAAATTATTTATCAGCCAGAAATAACGAAGATTCTTTTGCTTCAACAACTATATCCATAGATACCATGGCCATTTCATGGCTAAAAACAATATATAAAGACATACATATTGCCTATCATGCAGGCTGGCTAGAAGAAATGTATATAGGGTCAGGAGCAGAAATATTATACCGCCCCTTCAACAAAAGATTTGCCATAGGAGCGGATACATTTCTTCCCATAGCAAGAAACCCAAATTCAAATATGAATATAAAATTTACCCACCCCGAAAATGCAACAGCTCATATTAACTTATATTACGAAATACCAAATTCAGATTTTACTTTTAAAACTTCCATAGGAAGATTCTTAGCAGGAGATACAGGAGCAAAATTTGAACTTTCAAAAACTTTCAAAAATGGAACAGAATTAGAAACATTTTTCACAATCACAAATATGTATGACACAGACATATTCGGCGGAACAACCAGCCTAAATCACGGTATAAAATTATCTTTTCCAATAGGAAATGTAAAATATATAAAAGAAGGTAGCCACATAGATTTCATAACCGCCCCCATCGGAAGGGATATAGGGCAAACAATAAAAAACCCCATGCCTTTATATGAATTAACTAATCCATTATCATCAAGACATATCTCTAATTACTGGAATGATATAATCATCAATGATTAGGGTTAGGACTCATTAATGACATAAAACAACCATTATGATTTTCTTGGCTTTTTAATTGGCTTTGGCGCATATTTTCTACTGGTAGTATCTTGAAGCGTAGTAATAATACGTAGATTTCTTTCTATTTCCACCCTATCAGGAGCAACCTCAAATGCCCTTCGCAAAAGATTAACAGAATCATCAAGATAACCCTGAGAAGCAAGACAAAGAGCCAAATTATTCAACAAAGGCATAGGGTCACCTTCCCATATATCCATTGCTTTTCTGAATTCTTTTTCTGCTTGCTTGTGATTACCTTTTGCATCTAAAGCAATACCAAGAGCATGTCTTGCCCTGTAATTATTCTCGTCTATATCCAAAGCTCTCATAGCTATATCTTCGGATATATTATAATTTCCCATTGATGTTTGAATATATGCATATTCAGTAAGCACATCACTACTAACATTCTTATCATAAATAAAAGGAGATAAAATAATAGCAGCTTGCTTTGCCTGCCCACTTTCCCTTAATATCTTTGCATATTTAACAGCCTTTTCAGGATTTGCACTATCCCTTTTATATGCACGTTCCAAAAGAGCAAGAGATTCTTTTTTATCACCCTTTGCATATGCATAATCAGCGGCCTTTTCCAAAATTTTATCCAGCTTCGTATTTTCAGCCTGAATTTTAGCCTGTGGCACAAAAGTCGTCGAACATCCAGACAAAACCGCTACCACCACTCCTACACATAATAATGATTTTATTTTACCCGCTTTCATCATATCTTATCCATTCCTAATTTTCTGATGCATTATTACCACCATTATTTCTATACTCAATCTCCTGAGAACTCATATCATTATTTATCATCTCATTATCTGACAAAGCAACATTATGGCACATGTCAGGGCAGAAGAAAATGCTGTATTCCTTACATTGTTCTGAATCCCCACCCATAATAGCACACGTCCTTCTAATGCGTACAAAATCTTGTTTGGGAGAAGCAACAATAACATGCCTTTCCATTATTACATCACCTGCACTATTAATTACCTTAAAATGCGTTGCACCAGGTTGCCTTGGAATTAATACAAGTGTATTAGGAGTATCAAGAAGAACATTAAGATGGGTAGGATTACCAACAAAAACACTTGCCGCATCTTGTTCTAGCTCTATCATTTCTAATTTCTCGGGAGTCAATCTTATCAATGGATAATAACCTTTTCCAACTACCTTTGATACAACTTCCATATCACTTGCTCTAGGCGGAATTAAACCATCATCAGCATTTACAGTGATTGTAAGCATAAACATAGTTATTATAATGGCACTAAATAATATAGATATTTTTTTTAACCTAAACATGACAAGATAAACTCTTTACTTTTGAAAAATTAAGGCAATGATAAATTACCACTGAAAATATAACATTTTATTATATATTTGTAATGGTAAAAGATTACCTTATTTTATATTGGATTTTATGTAAAAAATATGAGTAAAAAAATAAAAATACGGGTAACAGCAAAAGCATCAAGAAACCGCATAACATATGAGCAATGCGAAAATGGTGAACAATTAATACGTGTTTATGTTACTTCCGTTCCAGAAGATGGAAAAGCCAACAAAGAAGTAATAAAACTTCTCTCAAAAGAACTAAAAATTCCAAAATCATCAATAAAAATTATAAAAGGCAAAACATGCAAAGATAAAATTATAGAAATCACATAACTACTTCTAATATTATGGCGATAATTCTCTGCAAACATCTGCAACGGGCAAAATTTCTACTGCATTCTTATCTGAACACATCAGAGCTATTTTTTCTTTATTTTCATCACTCAATAATGCACTGTTATTAAATGCTACAGCAAGAACCATTGCTCCTGCTACACCTACCGTTACCACCGAAACCAATGCAGAATGCATTAAACCTCTAGCATTAATTCCATGTTCTTTAGCTATCCTTTTAAGCACTTTACGAGAATCATTCTCTGTAAAATACATATCATCTTTATGTAGAACTACCCCTGTCAATATAGCACCGTTCCACAGCTTAGTCTGCTCTTTAAGAGATAACAAATCAATTACAGAATTCTCCATATTTGCACCACTCAAATCAGCATAATCAACTTTAGTACCCATCATATTAGTACTTTTTAAATTAGCATATTTCATATCTGTATATCTTAAATCGGCATCTTTTAAAACAGAATGGCTTAAATCAGCTTCTACCAAACTCGCTCCTCTTAAATCAACACCTATTAAATCTATAGGTAATCTTTCCTCAACCCCACATTCAAAACACCTAGCGCCTTCTTGATTTTTATCTTTAAACCAAAGCTGATGAGCATAATAGCGCCGTGCAAAACTATTAGGGTCTTTAATATCACCCCAACCTTCTCTCCATTCTATATGACTATAACATGCTTCTGCTTTCGCTAATGCTGACATTCTTATTTCCTCTCCATATTCTCAATTTCAGAACATTATTAGTATAATTCATGTATTATGTCAATTGTAAAATTAACAAAAAAGAAAAAGCCACCTTTCGGTGGCTAGGTTAATTTTAGGTACCAGAAATAGACTTATTACTTATCCCCTCTCGCCCTTATCAGTACATCTTCACACATTACTAACTTATATATTGCTACTTCCTCATACTTTACTTTTTATTGTTACTTAATCACTAGCTATAATTAAAATATAGCTAAAATTTTATGTAAATACAAGTAAAAACTAAAAAAGCTTATTTATCAATAACTTAAATGATTCAGGATATTCTCCTACAAAATGCATTTTTTCTTCTGTTACTGGGTGAATAAATGCTATTTCACGTGCATGTAATGCTTGCCTAGGGAAATTAAGAACTATATCCTTCACTTCATCATCAGCATCAATTTTATTCAAAGCAGATTTAACAGCCGTAATCTGAGGTCCATATAAAGGGTCACCAATCATTGGGTTTTTTATATATTCCATATGAACTCTGATTTGGTGTGTCCTACCCGTTTCAAGCTTACATTCTACCAAAGAAAAAGACTCTCCAGCCTTCTTAATAACCCTATAATTAGTAGCAGCATTTTTATAATTTTGTCCCCTGATACTCATTTTGGTTCTATGCACAGAATGTCTTCCGATAGGAGCATCTATCCTTCCTATTACAGGAAGGGGAACATTCAAAACAACACCATGATATAACCTGAATAAACTTCTATCTTCAAGCTGTGATGAAAGTTTCATATGTGCAAAATCATTTTTTGCAACAACCATAAGACCACTTGTTTCTTTATCAAGCCTATGCACAATTCCAGGGCGTTTAATCCCTCCAATTCCTGAAAGTTCATCTTTACAGTGATAAATTAAAGCATTAACCAAAGTTCCTGTATAATTCCCTGCTCCTTGATGAACAACCATTCCAGCTGCCTTATTTATAACCAGCATATGCTCATCTTCATAAATAATATCAAGATTTATATTCTCACCTTCAGGCTCATAATCTTTTACTTCTGGCATATTAAGTATAATTTCATCACCCGAACATATTTTATGCTTGGGAGATAATATACAAATACCATTAACTAGAACTCCTTTATCCTCAATACAGTTTTTTATTCGTGTTCTTGATAAACCATCAACCATTTCAGAAAGAGCCTTATCCAGCCTAAAACCATCAAACTCATCAGAAACTACATATAATTGAGAATTTTCATCAGTCATTCATATTACCATATCTTTTTGTAACGCACGGATTATTATAATTAGGTAAGGCGGGAATAGCCATAATCCATAAGTCTAGAAAATCTTTTTGT
>JALTZE010000043.1 GCA_027051315.1 Micavibrio sp. | reverse complement strand
CTTCTGCATCTTCTGTTCCAAGCAATATAGCACCAAGCTCAGCCTTATGAACTCTTGACCCTGCATTTATTCGTGGTCCTAATACAAACCCACAATGATACGAGTTAATGTCCCCATCAATACCCGCGACCTCCATCAAAGCTTTTATACCAACATTGTTACTTCTCATAAATTGAGCAAATCCAGCACGAACCAACATACGATTAACTCCAAGCAAAGGAACCATATCGCACACCGTACCTAATGCTACAATATCCAGCATTTCCTTTAATGAAGCATCTTGGAAGCCTTTTTCACGAAGTTTGGCATTAGTAGCAACACAAACCATAAAAACCACGCCCACAGCCGCTAAAATCCCAAGCCCACTTTTATCATCTGCCCTTTTTGGGTCAACCACAAAATCAGCAGGAGGAAGACCAACAGAATTATCTGGTTCATGATGGTCCAATATTGCAATTTCTAACCCTAAATCTTTCCCTTGCTTGATAATTTCATTGGAAGTAATACCGCAATCACAAATAAGAACTATCTCGCAGCCCTGTTCTTTCAGCTTCTTTAAAGCCTCTATATTAGGACCATATCCTTCCACCATTCTATCAGGAATATAAATAGGTACGTCCATACCATAATGTCTAAAAAATCTTTTCAAAACCGCAGACGAAGTTGCCCCATCAACATCAAAATCACCAAAAACCCCTATTGGCTTTTTATCAATAATTGCTTGCGCCAAATATTCTGATAATTCATCAACATCTTTCATAGAAGACGGGTCAGGAAAATCACGTGCCAAAGTAGGATTTAAGAATGACTCAATTTTATCTTCCCGAATTTCCCGAGATATTAAAAGACGGGAAATTATTTCAGGAATTTGAAATTTTTGTGAAATTTTTGTAACTTCATCAAAATCAACATCAGCCATAACCCAACGTGACTTCATCAATGATTTTTCTGTTTTGATAATATTGTTCATTTCAAATCATCAATATTATTTATCCATAGGTTCAAACCCTACTTTACGTTCAAAATTATGAACAGCCTCAATATGGCGAATAGTTCCAGATTTTGACCTCATAACAATTGAATGAGTTTTTGCACCACCTGCCCAACGTTTTACCCCATCTAACATAGTACCATTTGTAACTCCAGTTGCAGCAAACATAACATTATCAGGTTTAGCAAGCTCATCAGTTGTATAAATTTTATTAAGATTTGTTATACCCCAACGCTCTGCCCTTGCTTCTTCATCTTTATTTCTAAAAATCAAACGCCCTAACATTGAACCGCCAGTGCACTGCAAAGCAGCAGCAGCCAAAACTCCTTCAGGAGCACCACCAGTACCAATATACATATCTATATCAACATCATCATTAACACCCGTTGTCGCAATCACAGCACTAACATCACCATCTTGAATCATATTAATTCTTGCCCCTGCTTTTCTTATCCCGTTTATTATCTCATCATGACGAGGTCTATCCAAAACACAAATAAGGAGGTCTTCAACTTTGCAATCTTTTTCTTTAGCAAGCTTTACAATAATATCTTCAACAGGAGCATCTAAATCCAATATATCAGGAGAAAAAGCAGGTCCAACGGCAATTTTTTGCATATAAACATCAGGAGCATGTAAAAATCCCCCCTCATCTGCCAATGCCACAACCGCCAACGCATTTTGTCCACCCTTTGCGGTTATTGTAGTTCCTTCTAGCGGGTCAAGAGCAATATCAACTTTAGGACCTTCTCCCCCTCCTACTTCCTCACCTATATACAACATTGGGGCTTCATCTCTTTCCCCTTCTCCTATAACTACTGTACCTTGTATATAAAGACCGTTAAAAGCCTTACGCATTGCATCCACTGCTGCGGCATCTGCTGCTTTTTCATTTCCCATACCAACAAGCCTAGAGGCTGCCAGTGCTGCTGCTTCTGTAACTCTTACTACTTCAAGCGCAAGATTACGGTCCATTATATTATCTGTTTTTGTTTGTATTTTTCCTACTATATTCATTTTATTTTCCTATAAATGTTCAATTCTTATTACATGTGGAGTTTCTTTTACTTCTTTAATCTGTGATATTTCTTTAACAGCCTTTTTCAAATCACCTTGCTTTGCTTCATGAGTAGTCATAACGATTGATACAGGCTGACCTGGGTCCCTTCCTCTTTGAATAAAAGATTCCACTGATATATCATATTTTTTCAATATAGCAGCCACATCAGCAATAACGCCAGATTGGTCTATAACAACAAATCTCAGATAATTACAAGCAATGATATCATCACCATTAACCCATAAAGCATCTTTAAGAGATTTTATCGGAACACCAAATGTAGGCTTATTAAATCCTCTAGCAATATCAATAATATCAGCAACAACCGAAGAAGCAGTTGGTCCTTCACCTGCTCCCCTTCCCACTAACAATCCTTTATCAACAAAATCTCCATCAACATAAACAGCATTAAAAACCCCTTCAACACTAGCTATTGCACTATTCTTAGGGACTAAACAAGGCTCAACACTTTGTTCAATTCCTTTGTCAGAACACCTTGTTATACCCAAAAGTTTTATTTTATATCCAAGCTCACCAGCAAATTTTATATCATCAGATGTAACAGAACTTATCCCTGATATAGAAAGTTTTTCAAAATCTGGTTTAACCCCAAAAGAAAGCCCAGATAAAATAGCAAGTTTATGAGCCGCATCTACACCCTCAACATCAAATGTCGGGTCAGCTTCTGCATAACCAAGATTTTGAGCATCTTTTAAAACATCAGAAAAATCCCGACCTGTTTCTCTCATTTCCGTAAGAATATAATTGCAAGTACCATTCAAAATCCCATATACAGCATTTATATCATTAGCAGCAAATCCCTCATCAATAGCTTTTATTACTGGAATTCCACCTGCCACTGCTGCTTCATAACGCAATGAGACCCCTCTCTCTTCCGCAATAGCAGCAAGCTCAACTCCATGATGCGCCATCAATGCTTTATTTGCCGTTACAACATGCTTACCTTTTAGAAGAGATTCTTTCACCAATTCTTTTGCTACTCCCTCACTTCCACCGATAAGCTCGACAACGACATCTAACTCATCAATATTTACAAAATCTTTACAATCATTAACCCAATGGTAGGGTGAAAGGTCAATTCCTCTATCTTTTTTTCTGCTTTTTGCATTTATTGCACAAATTTCAATTTTACGCCCGCATCTTTTCTCTAACAAATCAGAATGTTGTGAAATTATCTTCACAACTCCTATTCCAACTGTACCAAGACCAGCTATACCTATTTTCAAAGCATTCATTATTTTTTTCCTCTATTACAAATAATAAAGCCGGACAACAAACCGGCTTTACAACTTTTATTTTGTTAGCAGATTTTTCGGCTCTTTCAAAAGAGCTTTATCATTAAAAGGAGATACATATTTTCCACCAGCTCTATCAGAAGGTGGCACCAAATCAGGAAGCATATCATCATCAGGAGTTTTAGACTTTATAGCCTTACCTTCAAAAGAATATAAAGTTACAGCATTATCCATCTCTATTGAGCCATTAGAAAATTCAGGTGGAGTAAGCTTAACCCCCGTAGATGAAACATAATCACCATCATCATTATTTATTGCAACTTCCTCACTAGGGATAGCGTCAATAAGAGTTTCTTCTTTCTCCTTATTATCCAAAGAATAAACAGTAACCCCATCACCCGACATCATATCAATATCAAAATCTTGTGATTGTAACTTATTAGCAATTCCATAATAATAACTTTTATCAGCAATAAATGGCTGCGAATTTGATATACCAATTTTATTGCTACTATAATTATTGGAACAACCGCTTAAAAAACTTGCAACAACAATAACAGAGAAAAGTCCATATAATGGGTTCACTGGCTTAATCCTTCCATAAATTACAAATATTTTACCCTACTGGAAAATATTACTGAATATAATATATAATACAAAATGGATAAGCAAAGGCAATGAGCAGGATAAAAAAGCCCACAACTTACATAATTAATCTAATAAATATAACAGACTCTATGAAATAGCTATTTTTCCTTCTTCATCAATAGCACCCATAATAGAACCTTCTCTATATATATGATTTTTAGGAAGCCATATACGCTCTAGACTTGGGAAGCCATAAGCAAAACCTTGAATATAATTAACTCCATCATTCACCAATATATCAGCTTCATCAAGAGTTTCTGCTCCTTCTGCTACTGTTTCAAGTTTAATTCCATGAGCTAATGTCTGTAAGGTTTTAATAAATAGATGATTTTCATTTTCTTTCATATTTCGTACAAATGATTTATCTATTTTAACTATATCAACATCAAGATTATTTAGCTGAGAAAATGCTGTCTGACCTGCTCCAAAATCATCCAAAGCCACACGACAGCCAAGATTTTGTAATGTTCTAATAACTCTTATTGAATGTTGAATATCATCCATAGCTACTGATTCTGTGATTTCTACTATCATCCTTTCAGCAACAGAAGGTCTATCCCGTAAAGATTGAACAACTCCTTTCAACCAATCGCCATCCGTTAAAGTCCAGTTAGTAACATTCACAGAAAGTCTTAATTCAGGGAACATCATAAGTTCAGCAATAGCCTGATTCATACAATATTGGTCGACAAGCCTTGCCATTCCCAGCTGTTCTATCGCTGGTATGAATTTACCCGCAACATGTACCTTTCCTTCCTCATCTACAAGCCTCATTAAACATTCATGAAATGACACATCATTAGTACCAGAGTTCATAATTGGCTGAAACGCTAGTTTTACCCTGCCATCATGTAAAGCTCTTAAGAATCTATCTCCAATTTCTAAAATATTTGGCTGTTTATTATCAACTAACATATCTTCGCTATATTGAACAAAACAACCTCTTCCCCTTTTCTTTGCAACTGCCATAGCTCTTTCAGAATTACCAAGAAAACATAAACCATCTTTTTTGTAATCATCAATAGTTCTTCCACCAATTGAGACCCCCGCTCTAACCTGAGCCTTATCCGTAATTATAGGAGCATTATAAAAACTATTAATTATGTGCTTTGCCACTGCTGGCATTTCTTCATGGCTGGAATTAGGGAACAATATACCAAATACATCACCACAGATTCTTTTTACTATTCCGGTATCACCTACTATTTGCTGTAATCTTCTTCCGCTTTTATTTATAACCTCATCGGCACAATCAGAACCAAATGTATCATTTATATATGAAATCCTATCTAAACCAATTGATAAAACGAAGCCTTTTTTAAAATTCCCCTTTGCCTTATCTATTACCTTATCTATTTCACGCCTTATAATATCCCTGCCTTTAAAACCAAAATCACTTATCAAAGCAACATGTTCAAAATCTGTATCACGCTTATTATTATCAAAATTTATAATTCCGTTAAAAGACCAACTATCGCTATCATCTCCCCAGCTAAGCTCCCCAATTTCTTTAACATCTGTATAATTACCTTCTACATCCCTGATTCTATATGATATTTCATATTCTGAATCACTCATATTTTCTTTTGTTGAATCCAATATAGAGTGTAAAAATGAGTTTCTCTCAACTAAATCCTGAGGGTGTATTAACTTTTCAAAACCATTTCTTGATAGGGGATTATTATCTTTTGAAATTTTATTAACATAACCTAATAAATTAAAATCACTATCATCAGAGCCATACAATATAGCCATTTGACCATTTATCATAAGATTCTTTTCGAATTGTTTTTTAATTTGTTCATTTATCATTTAGCTTTTCCAACTCTGTTAAACTCAGTATTTTATCCAAAATCAATTATCATTTAATTCCTCTTATAATTCATTGTCGCTTATAAAAGTTAACAATTTATAT
>JALTZE010000042.1 GCA_027051315.1 Micavibrio sp. | reverse complement strand
AATCTGCGGCTCTTGCTGATGCATTTGCGAGTGCTGCATGGTCGATAGCAACTATAGGATTGGCTGCAGGGTTTTTATTATATTATGTTTTGCCATTTATGCCATTTGTCTATTTCTTCTTTGCCGTGGGTACGTGGGTGAAATCAATATTTGAGGCAATGGTTGGTGTTCCTTTATGGGCTCTTGCACATATTAGGATAGATGGTAATGGTCTTCCTGGTGATGCTGCTATGAATGGTTATTATTTGATATTTGAAATATTTTTAAGACCAATATTAATATTATTCGGTCTTTTGGCTAGTGTTACTATATTCGCAGCCCTTGCCAGAGTGTTGAATGAGGTATGGGATGTTGTTACTGATAATGTTGCAGGTTATGATAGCTCGATTATTCCAGCTAACGGGGCTGCTCCTCCTGAATCAGCGAATTTTAGAGGGGCTGTGGACCAGCTATTCTTTACCGTTATGTATGTGATTATAATATATATGCTTGCGACTTCTTGCTTTAAGCTGATTGATTTAATACCAAACCAAATCTTAAGATGGATGGGGGCTAGTGTAACAACATTTGGTGATTCTAATGAAGGTGCGGCAGAGAAAATATCTCAATATGCAGCATTTGGGGGCTCTCATATTACAGGACAGCTTACATCTGCGGGGCAAAGTGCTACAAGTGCTATTGGTTCATTAGGTGGTGGTAAGAAGGCGGAATAGTAATTATATTATATAGCTAATCTTAAAGATAATGGCATTATTTTGTTGTTCTGCTTTTTCTTCTATATGATTTAATTGGTGTTGGTTTTGGTTCGGTGGGGCCACCGCTTCTTACTGGACGAGGGGCGTATGTACCAAATTGGAGTGACCTGTCATACATTATGATTGATGATGCTATTCCTACATTAACACAGAATTTCATAGGTATTTTTACTATAAAACTACATTTTTCTTGCATTTCTTTTGATAATGAGCCCATTTCTGGACCAAGCATATATAATGCTTGAGATGGATGTCTAAAGCTTGGTAATTCTATGGCATTATCAGTAAGTTCAACGCCAACTATTCTACAGGATTTTGGTAGTTTCATTTCTTTAATATTATCGTATTGATAATATGGAAGATGTTCAAATGCTCCTGATGTATCTGTTTTTCTTATATCTTTTATATTAACTTCTGGATTTATAGTTAAAAAGAATGAAGCACCAAAGGCATGAGCTGTACGTACTATTGTACCTACATTTTGTTCCTTGCTTATGCCTTCAACACCTATTCCAAAAAATCCACGCATGGTGAAGTTTTAAAGAAGATTATACTGGTTTGTCAATAATCTTTGATTATTTCTTCAAGACGGTTTATTGCGGTTTCAAGTTTGTGTTTTGGGACTGCAAAACAAAGACGCATATATCCTTTTGTATGTTTTGAAAATGCGTATCCAGGGGCAAATATAATATTTTTTTTGTCTATAAGCTCTTTTGTGAAAGATATACAATCATCAACACCATCAATTTTAAAGAAGCTATAAAATGTTGCTTCTGGTTTATCGGATATTATTTTATCCATATTCTTAAAACGTTCATATATATATTCTCTATTTTCAAGGCTGTTTTTACGCATTTGTTTTAAGAAGTTTTCCCCTTGTTCTAATGCTGCTATTCCGCCTTGTTGTATGAAGGGGCTTACTCCCATAGCACTATATAAAGCTACATTATATATTTTCTCGGCTATTTTTTCTGGTCCTGTTATCCAGCCTAATCTCCATCCTGTCATGCACCAATTTTTAGAAAAGCTGTTGACTACCAAAAGTTTATCATCTTCTTTGGCTATATCAAGAAAGCTTGGTGCACGATGTGTGTCATAGATAAATCTGGAATAAACTTCATCAGATACAATCCATATATCGTGTTTTCTTGCATATTCCATCAAGATTTTCATATCTTTTACTGGCATTATCCAGCCGGTTGGATTATTGGGCGAATTAATGATAATGACCTTAGTTTTTTCTGTGCAGCTATTAAATAGCTTATCCATATCCAGTTTCCAGCCTTTCCCTATTTCATGGGTTAGGGGAACTTCTTTTGTGATTCCTTGTTGGAGGTCAATTGCTCCGAGAAGATTCCGCCATAAGGGTGTTACTGCTACAACTTCATCACCGACATCAACTAAAGTAGATAGTGAATAATGTATAGCAGCAGTTCCAGATGGAGTTACAAATATTCTTGAAGATTCTATTTTATAGCCGTGTATTCGTTGATAGTATGATGATATTGATTCTCTTAGTTCGTCAGAACCAAGAACAGGACCGTAGAACATATCACCTTTGTTCATTGCATTTTGTGCAGCATTTACTATAAAATCAGGGGTAGGGACGTCTCCTTCACCAACATCTAGCTTTATTGTGCCTGATTTTGCTCTACCATATTGCGCTATTACTGACCATTCAGATTTTTTCATGTTTTCTATAGTATCGCGGCAGTAATTTTTTTTTGATTTATTCGATAAATTATTATTTGTTTTTGATAAAATGCTATTTATCGGGTAATCCGCTTTTCTCATCGGCCCGTCCTCTTCTTTCTTTTATTATATTTGAAAATTGGATAAAGCCGATATTACATTTTTGCTGCCGCTGCGGCGGCATTGGCACAAGCAAAACTCGCGCAGCTTGATGCTGCTACTATGAATTTTGTGATAATTTGTATCATGCCTGTAATAATCAACTTTTATATCCTTGATTGATATAAGACTTCTTATATTATGAACATATAGTTTTAATAAATGCAATTTTTTTTTATATATTTGTCAATTTTAATTATTTATTATTAAGACGGTCACGTAAAGCTTTTCCTGTTTTGAAAAATGGCAAGTTTTTTGCTGCGATTTCAACAGCTTCTCCAGTTCTTGGGTTTCTACCTATGCGAGCGTCCCTTTTCTTTACAGAGAATGCACCAAAACCACGAAGTTCTACTCTATCTCCATTAGTTAGAGCTTTCGTAATTTCTTCGAAAATTGTGTCTACTATCTTTTCTACATCTCTTAGATAAAGATGAGGATTTTGCTCGGCTAAAATTTGTACTAGCTCGGACTTTGTCATTTTAATATAACTCCAGCATGAATCTTTTATAATATAGTAATATGATGACTCATTTTTATTGATATAGTCAAGTGAAAGTCATTGATAATAAACAAAAAGCCGAAAAATATTTTTCGGCTTCTCGTTTGTTTTTTATTTTTCCCTAATATTGCAGGGGAAAGTATAATTATTTTTGTTCGTTTAAAGCTGCGCCAAGAATATCACCAAGAGAAGCTCCTGATTCTGTTGAGCCAAACTCTTCCATTGCTTTTTTATCTTCATCAAGCTCACGAGCTTTGATAGATAGACCAAGCTTATGGTTCTTGGCATCAATTGACATTACTTTAGCATCAACCTTTTCGCCAACTGCGAAACGATCTGTTCGTTGTTCTGAACGTTCACGTGAAAGGTCTGATTTTTTGATTGTTCCTGTTAGAACATTATTTACAGATACTGTAATGTCTTTGTCAGATATTTCGGTGATTGTTCCTGTAACAACTGCACCTTTGGAAATTCCTTCCATAGCACCAGAAAATGGATTTTCTGTAAGTTGTTTGATACCAAGAGCAACACGTTCTTTTTCAGGGTCCATTTCAAGTATTTTAGCTTTAACAGTTTGTCCTTTTTCAAAGGATGTTAAAGCTTCTTCTGTTGAATCTTCCCAAGAAATGTCAGAAAGGTGAACCATACCATCGATTTCTTCGTCCAAAGAAACGAATAGACCGAATTCTGTTTTATTTCTGATTTCTCCTTCTATTTCCTGACCAACTTCATGTTCATCAGCAAATTTTTGCCATGGATTTTCTTGGCATTGTTTAATGCCTAAAGATATACGACGTTTTTCAGCGTCAACTTCCAGAATAACAACTTCAACTTCCTGAGATGTTGAAACTATTTTACCTGGATGTACGTTTTTCTTTGTCCATGACATTTCAGAAACGTGAACAAGCCCTTCGATACCGTCTTCTAGCTCTACGAAGGCACCATAATCAGCAATATTTGTAATTCTACCTTTGAATTTCTCTCCGACAGGGAATCTTGCTTCTATATCTGCCCAAGGGTCATCTTGGAGTTGCTTCATGCCAAGTGATATACGGTTTGTTTCTTCATTATATTTAATGATTTGTACATCAATTGTCTGACCGATTTGAAGAATTTCTGATGGATGATTAACACGTTTCCATGATATATCTGTAACGTGTAAAAGACCATCAACACCACCAAGGTCAACAAATGCACCGTAATCGGTGATGTTTTTGACAACACCTTGAAGAACCTGACCTTCGCCAAGATTTTTCATTAGCTCGCCTCTTGCTTCTTCGCGGCTTTCTTCAAGAACGGCACGGCGTGATACTACTATGTTTCCGCGTGTTCTATCCATTTTAAGGATATGGAAAGGTTGAGGTGTACCCATTAAAGGAGATACATCTTTTACTGGGCGAATATCTACTTGTGAACCTGGTAAGAATGCAATAGCACCACCAAGGTCGACTGTGAAGCCACCTTTGACTCGTCCAAATATTACACCTGTAACTTTTTCACTTTTCTCACATGATTTTTCAAGTTCAATCCATGCTTCTTCACGTCTTGCTTTTTCACGTGATAATACGGATTCACCATTTTTATTTTCCATGCGTTCTACGTAAACTTCTACTATATCACCTTCATTTATTTCAGTTTCCTGACCTGGTAATGAAAATTCACGTAAAGGTATGCGGCCTTCTGATTTTAGACCAACATCTACTATTACTGCATCATCTTGTACTTTGATAACAGTTCCTTTTACGACAGACCCTATAAATGAGGAGCTTTCGCCTAGAGATTCGCCGAGAAGTGTTGCAAATTCGCTTGATTCTTCGCGGTCTTTTAGATTTGCGGCTATATGTGCCATGATTAATTTTCCTTTCTTTATACCAGTTTTAAATTACGTCCTCTGGTTTTCCAGATTATTTTAATAGACGTAAAGCTGGCTGAAGCTGTAATAAACAGCTTACCTTATGCTTTAATGAGCATGAGGCGGGTCATATTTAAAGGAAATATATTTGTTTTGCAAGTGTTTATATTTAAGAGTTTTATAAGTTTTTTTATATTTTTGATAGTTTATTACCTATAACAGCAAGAACCTTTTTCATAACTTCATTTTCATCTATATATGATGTATTTATTATATAAGCGTCATGTGCTGGTTTCATTGGGGATATATCTCTGTTGGCATCACGTTTATCCCTTTCTTGCATTTCTTTTAGAACATCTTCATATGATGCAGATATGTTTTTTTCATTTAGTTCTTTGGTTCTACGAGCAGCACGAGTTTCTGTTGTTGCGGTTATAAATAGTTTAATATCTGCATGAGGGCAAATGACTGTACCTATATCTCTTCCGTCAAGTATTGCTCCTTTTGCAGTGTTATGATTGGCGAAGTTGCTTTGTATGTCTGTAAGTATATTTCTTACTTCGGGAATTACAGATATTTTAGAGGTAAGTATTCCTACTGTATCTGTTTTAAGCTCTGGATTTGATAATTGTGATATATTAAATGAGTTTTTTATATTGGTGGCTAATTCTATGATTTTGTCTGTATCTTTTTCATCAATTCCTTTATCAATCATTGTTTTTGCAATTAGCCTATATAAGGCTCCTGTATCCATATAGTCATAGCCTAATTTTTTGGCAAGATTCCTGCCTAATGTTCCTTTGCCACTTGCTGAGGGCCCATCTATTGCTATTATAATTTTTTTATCCATTTATATTTGCTCCCAAATTGTTCATCAGGTTAATAAAATCAGGGAAACTAGTTTTGATAGGGGAAGAATCATCTATAAA
>JALTZE010000041.1 GCA_027051315.1 Micavibrio sp. | reverse complement strand
TGGTTATGCTATATTTTGTTTATATTTGTACATATCTAGATTGTTAGTTATAATAAATCAATCGCTAATAAACTTTATAGGAGCCTAGTGCCATGTCTTTTTCAAGATATATATGTATCAGCTTTGTTATATTTTCTGTTTTTATGTTTTCTTATTCCCCCGCTTTTTCCGAAGAAAGTACAGATGAAGTAATGTTGCAAGAAGGTTTAACAAAAGAAGAATTGGAAGCAGAAAGAAAAGCAAGTGCAAAAGAGCCAGTAAAGAATCAAGAAGTTGAACAAAATGTTGATAATTCTGAAAATAAGGGCAAGCTAGAAGAAAATAAAAATATAGCAGCTACAGAAGAAAAAGAAGAACCTGATTTTAGTGATAAATCCAAAAAAATAAGAAAAAGATATGAACAGCGATATTCGGAAATGAAGGATTTCGATAAAGATGGTGATATGGCTATGGATATTGATGAAATGAAAGCAAGGGGGGAGGCCATGGCGCTGGAGATGGATTTGGATAGTGATGGAATTATATCGGATTCTGAAATTGAAGAATATGGCAAAAAATTCCAAGAAAAGATTTTTGAGGAGCAAGGTAATAAAACAGGCAGTAAGATAGTTGAAAGAAAAGTAAAATATCTTAAGAAGAAAATAGCTAAAATGGATTTAGATAAAGATGGAAAAATTACCTATGATGAAATTAAAAAATACCAAGAAAAAAAGATGAAAAGATATGATAAAAATGGAGATGGTAAACTTAGTATAGAAGAATATAGGTCAGATGCAGAAAGAAAAATAAGAAGGTAAGGTGGGCGGAGTTAGCGTTTTTTTCTTTGCAGTGATGAGGGTATATTGAGAGAGTCTCTATATTTGGCTATGGTTCTTCTAGCTATTGATATGCCTTCTTTTTGAAGATTTTCTACTATATTATCGTCAGAAAGTATGTTATCTGCTGTTTCATTATCTATCATTGTTTTTATTTTTGCTTTTATGGCTTCGGCGCTGTGTGCTTGCCCGTCCCTTCCTATTAATGCTGTGGTAAAGAAATATTTAAGTTCGAATATACCGCGGGGAGTTCCTATATATTTATTATTAGTAACACGGCTTACGGTGCTTTCATGCATATCTATTTCTTCTGCGATGTCTTTTAAGGTTAGGGGTTTTAAATATTCTATACCATATAGGAAGAAACCATTTTGTTCTTCTACTATTTCGCTTGCGACTTTTAAGATTGTTTGGGCGCGCTGGTCCAAAGCTTTTACCAGCCAGTTGGCAGAGTTTAGTTGTTGATTTATATATTCTTTATCTTTTTTATTTTTTGTAGAATTATTTACATGTGAGTAATATTCACGATTTACCAAAATTTTTGGGAGAGTTTCCGAATTTAATTCTACTTTCCAGCCGCCACCAAGATTTTTGGGTATTGATTTCATGATTACATCAGGAATTACGGTTTGAGCTATAAAATGGTCAAATTTACTTGCTGGTTTTGGGTTTAGCTCTTTTATCTCCGCAATCATATCAGCTAGATATGTTTCATTTACCTCACATATATCGCATAATTTTTTTAGATTATGACTTGCAAGAATATCAAGATTTGCAAGCAGTTTTTTCATAGGAGCATCAAGAGTGCCTTTCTCCTCTAGTTGCAAGGATAGACAATCAGAAAGATTTTTAGCAAAAATTCCTGCAGGGTCGAATTTGCGCATTTTTGATAGAAGATTTTCTATTTTTTCAAGGGAACAGCCAAGAGTTTTTGCTAATTCTTCATATTCATTTCTAAGATAACCAGATTCATCAAGCTGGTCGATTAAAAGAGCGCCTATCATTCTATCGCGGCTATCTTCGGTCATAAGATGGAGTTGTTCCAAGAGATATTCAGATAGGGTTTGTTCTACTTTTATAGTGTTTTCAAGATATGAGTCATCATTTGTTTCAAATTTACTATTTCCACCTGCTCCTATATCTGCCATTGTTGAGCCCGCATCAAAATCGGAGGAATCTTTTTCATTTCCTGTCCATGCCTCATCAAACTCGGCTTGAAATTCGTCTTTTTCTTCGGGATTATGCTCTATTTCACTTTCATTTATATTTTCTTCTTCTTTTTTTTCAAGTAGAGGGTTGTTGGCTAGCTCTTCTTCAACAAATTCATTTAATTCAACATTTGACATTTGCAGCAATTTTATTGCTTGTTGCAATTGCGGAGTCATTACCAAAGATTGGGAATGGCGTAGGTCAAATGATTGTGAGATTTTACCCATGAATTCCTGTATTATTTTATTAGGTTATGATTAATGCTCTGTAAGAAAAATAGAGCATGGATATTTGATTTCAATATTACATCAATAAGTAAGTTTTGAGAATATAAATATTGATTATCTGTTAAAGCTTTCGCCTAGATATACTTTTTTAACATCTTCATGGTCAACTATTTGTTCTGGGGTTCCTTCCATAAGGATTTTACCGTCATGAAGTATGTAGGCACGGTCAACTATATCTAATGTATCTCTAACATTATGGTCAGTTATAAGAACTCCTATATTTTTTGTTTTAAGATATTTTATAAGATTTCTTATCTCATCAATTGCGATAGGGTCAATACCTGCCAAAGGCTCATCAAGTAATATGAATTGTGGTCTTCCTGCTAATGCTCTAGCTATTTCCACTCTTCTTCTTTCACCACCTGATAATGCCATAGCAGGAGTTTGGCGAAGGTGGGTTATAGAAAATTCGGCAAGCAAGTCTTCTAAAAGGCTTTCTTGTTGGTTATGGTCAAGCTCTTGTGCTTGCAAAACTGCTTTGATATTTTCTTCTACTGTTAACCCACGAAATATTGAGGACTCTTGTGGAAGGTAACCAATACCATATCTTGACCTACGATACATCGGAGTATGAGTTATATCTTGCCCATCTAGCATTATATATCCGCCATCGGCATTTATTAGCCCTGTTATAATGTAAAAACAGGTTGTTTTACCTGCTCCGTTAGGACCTAGCAATGCTACGGCTTCTCCACGATTTATGGAAATGCTTACATCGCGTAAAACGGGTCTTTTTTTATAGTTTTTTGATAGATGTTCTGCTCGTAACCCGTTTTGTACTGCTTTTAATCTTGGTTTATTTTTAAACATTTAATATATTCCTAATGACCGTAAAGGGGCATGATTTTTGATATAGCTAATCTCAAAATAATGCAATTCCCTTTGAGATTAGCTATATTATCAGCTTTTATATGAAAATTCCATTATTTCATTTTTTTTCTGAAGGATAAAAAATCCCTTTTACCCGACCATTATCGGTAGAAGAACCAAATATTTTGCTGATATTTGTGGTCATATCAATTTCTGCCTTATCACCTTGTAGGATATTTTTACCCCTTTTTATTTTTACATTTCCTGTAATTATTGCTTTATTCGTTATTGCGGAATATTTGCCATTATCCCCTGTTACTATTTCTGTGGGGGTTGTAATGGTAACATTATTTATTGCTTGCATTTCCCTGAGGATTCTTTTGCCGTTTTTATCTTGCGTAAATTTTGCGATAAGTTTATCTGCTTTTATAGTATCATCATCTTTGATAGCAGTAGCATTGCCATTTGCAGTGAATATGCCATCTTCTACCCAATATTCCATGCTGTCTGATGCTGTTACAATTTGATTTTGTGATATAAGTTTAAGGTTTTTTCCTGTCATTATTGCGACTGACTTTTCTACGTCATATGTCATCTTATCGCCATATCCGATAGTGTTCCTGCTTTCTATTTTTACGTTTTTTGCTGCTGTTAAACGCCATATATCAATTTTATTTTTTTCTCCATCTTTGTAATCAGCAGTTAGTATTTCTGAATTTATTTTTGTTTCTCCTTGTTTTGCTATTACTTTTCCAGTTGCAATAAATTGTAAATCATTTCTATGCCATTCAAGGCTATTATCGGCGGTGATTTCAATAGGCTGATTTTTATCAGGGTTATCTTTGGTTATGCTTTCAGCATTTGCCTGATATGAGATAATCATCATTAAGGTAAAAACTAGAATTTTTTTCATATTCTTTCTCTCCCTATTGTGGTTGAGGTAGGGTTATTGCGTTATAAAGTACAAGTTTTGCTGGTCCGTTGAATATAAGATTTCCTGTATTTGAATCTGCGCTCATTGATTGTGCCTGTATTGTGCCAGCAGGACCATGTCCTTCAATTTTTTTTGAGGTAAATAATTTTCCTTTTTTAAAATCTATAATAAATTCTTCGCTTATTATTTCATATCCTTTATCATGAAAAATATTAACATTACCATATAGTTCGAGTTTTTGGTCTTTTTGCCAATATCTTCCTTCATTACCTTTGATTGCTATCCATGAATTATCTTTTAAGGTCATATCTGCCAAGGGCTCTTCCATTTGTATCAGGTCAGGATTTTTTTCACCTGATATTGCTTTTTTTGCTGTTATTGTAAATGGCTTATTATTTTTATCTCTGGATTCAAATTTTGGGTCAATAAGCTCATTTGTACCTATTTGTGGTTTTTTATCTTCCTCTATTTGTGCTGTTTGTATGGTTTTATCTACATCTCCCCATGTTAGAACAATTATTGCCAAGGCAAGGGCAGCAACGGGAAGGATAATTCTAAGAGCTTTTACTATTTTTGTATAAGATGATGATTTTATGCTCTTAGTATGATTATTATCTTTGGAAAGAAGTGATAATCGTTCTTCCTGTTTATTATTCATATTATGCTATTCCAGCTGTAAGACATTCTTGAATTCTAAGTAATCCTGAAATCTTGCCATTTTTTGCTACTATGAGGCTTGTTATTGGTTGTTTATATTTGTTTAACATAATATCAAGAGCCTCAACGGCAAGCATATCTGGTGAAATTGTTTTCGGATTTGTTGACATTATTTCACTTACTTTTTTTTGCAATAAATCATTATTCATATGTCTTTTTAGGTCGCCATCTGTAATAATGCCAATTATCTCATTATTATCATCGGCAATTATAAGTGAGCCCGTATTTTTTTCTGTCATTTTTATGATTGCTTTATCCATAGTAGTATCCACTGATACTATTGGTAGAGCATCATCTTTTAGCATAATTTCAGATACTTTTAGGAGTTTTTGCCCTAATTTTCCACCTGGATGAAATATTTTAAAATCTTCTGAAGTAAGTCCCATTCTTTCAAGAAGAGAAATAGCAATAGCATCACCCAAAGCCATCATCATAGTTGTTGATGTTGTTGGAGCAAGCTGATTTGGACATGCTTCTGGCATTTTAGGCATTACAAGTTTTATATCAGAATGTTTTGCAAGAGTGCTGTTGCTATTTGATGTTATGCATATTAAGCATATATTGAATCTTCTGGTGTAAGCTATCAAATCTGAAAGTTCTGAATTTTCTCCTGAATTTGATAACATGATTACTATGTCATTTTCGGTTATCATGCCTAAATCACCATGACTTGCTTCACCTGGGTGAACGAAATATGAGGGTGTTCCAGTTGAAGCGAGTGTTGCTGCGATTTTTTTTGCTACATGCCCGCTTTTTCCTATTCCTGCAATAATGAGCCTACCGTTACGTTTATTTTTCATTTTATCGATTGTTTCTATGGCTTTTGTAAAGTCTTCATCAAGAGAATTGGCTAAAGCTTGTAATCCTTTTATCTCTGTTTCTAATACTTTTATGCCGTTTGATATGTCCATGTCGTTATTTTCTTTTATTGCAGGATTTATCATTTTTTTAATCTTTCATATAGCTAATTCCAAAGATAATTGCATATTTTGTGGTTTATATTATGATTTGATTTTAAGTTAATATTATTTATCCTTATATAATATAAACCATTCTTAAAAGAACAGGGGTTAAAAAGCAAACTATATTTCTTTTCATCACTCATTATGTTTTGACATAAATCGTTCTTCAAATAAATATATTTTATCTTTTTTCCTCCTGCAAAAT
>JALTZE010000040.1 GCA_027051315.1 Micavibrio sp. | reverse complement strand
TTATAATATAGAGGGGAGTTTATAAATTAGTACTATATAATCAACTAATCATTATTATTAAGCAGACTTAATAAATGAGAGAATATAGCTATAAAACTGATATACAGCGTAAGAGCAGCAGACCAAGCCATACGGCTATTTGCTTCTTCTCCATTTGAGGCATGATACATTTGTTTAGTTGATTGAACCTCCCATGCTGTAATACCTGCAAACGCAAGTAACGCAACTATCGATATTATATTAGCAAAAGCACTTGATTCGATAAAAAAGAAGTTAACAAGCCCTAAAACCAATACACCTATAATTGCCATTACAGAAAAGGTCCCTAATGCGCTAAGGTCTTTCTTGGTTGTGTATCCAAAAATACTTATACCAGCAAACATAGCTACCGTCATAAATAATGCTCTTGCTACTGTTTCTGCAAATTCAGGATTACCCGTGGCAGCAGCAGCAATTGTCGCAAATGATACACCATATAAGGCGCTTAAAACAAAAAACATTACTTTTAGTTTTTGTGAAGACATAGTAAGCGGATTAAATCCGAACATTAATATTACTAGTGGAGCAAACATAAATACATATTTTTGAGGACCTCCCAAAAACATCATAAGAAGTTGCTCGTTAGTTCCTATTATATAGGAAGTTATTGCGGTAACAAGAATACCTGCTGCCATGCGGTTATAGACAGAACCCATATGAGCGCGTAATCCAGCATCATAACCAGCCTTAACATTGGTTCTTGATGTTTCGTAACCGTATTTTTCCGGTTGCATTTCTTTCTCCTTAAATGAAATTTAAAACCTGTATAATATATAGTACTTTTTTATCAGATTTCAAAGAAAAACCCGACAATGATATATTTTATTACACTATAAGAATGATTATTAGTCATTATAACTTGGTATTTGTTTTATTGTTTTATTTTCTTGGTTATCTGACGCAGGTTTATTTCCCTGAATATTTTTAATTTTTTCCTTATTTTGTAGTATTTCTTTTTTCACAACTTCTTTTTTAGCAGGCGGAAGTATTGATTCTTCCAATTGTTTTTCTTCTTCGATTACTATTTCATCACCTTTTATTTCTTTTTCTACTTTTACATTATTTTTGATAGTTATTTCTTCTATTCCATCATCAGGGATAAGAGTTGGTGGTTTTATTGCTTCCTTTATTTCTTCGAATATATTTTGTTCATCAATATATTTATTTTTATTGTATTCATAATACTCATCTTCAGAATAATCATATTCTATTCTTACTGGCTTTTTTAGATAATTAACAGGTATCGATATATCAGGTTTAATTGTAACTATAACATTATTTGCTTTTATGAGGATATTATTATCTTTTATAAGTTCATCTTCTTGGGTTGCAGATTTTATTCCTATAACATGTCCGCTAGTTTTATATTTCTCCCCGACTATTTCTATTTTTACTGTAGAGCCAATCACCATATGCTCTATTTGTTGAGTTTTCATCCATGCTTTAATTACTGGAATTGTACCAAGCTCCACCAACGAAAATAACTTATCCCCTTTTTTATATGCTGTTTCATTAAAAAGATAACTATCCATAATAAAACAATCGCAAGGGCTTTTATAAATATATGTTTTTTCACCCGATATTACCTTTGCTAAAGGCACGTCCTTAGTAAGAAAATCAGTATCCATAGATTTTAATAATTTATATGTTCCAGAATAAGGGGAAGTATAGGTTACAGACTTAGCAACAAGAATACCATTTCCAGCCCCGCCTGATTTTTCTATCACCATATATGTTCCACCAGTTATAATACCGATAAGGGCTATAACAAATAAGAAAAGATAAGCATATTCCCTTCTTGTATCAGGAAGGGGTATCTCTTCTTCTGGAGATAATCCTTTCATATCTGGTCGGGCTATAAGTTTCTCTAAACCAGAACATACATCCAAAGCTATTTTTATATCTGTTTCATTACCTGAAAGATATGCTTTAATAAGTATTCTTAATATTTCTCTCTTCTCAGGTGTCATATCCAAAAATGAACAACCCGCAGTTCCCTCTCCGGGATTATCATATTCTACCTTGATATCCAGAACCATGGATATTGATTGTTCATAAGCTTTTACATCAAGCTGCACTCTGTGTATTGCGCCACTTACTATTGCAAGTTCATGAATAAGCTCAGGGGTAGTTCTTATTTTTATTCCCCCCAAAGATATATCAGCTACTTCAAGAACTTTATTATCCATAGTAACAGTAGCAGGAAGCCTAGTACGCCTGCTCAATCTGTAATCTGTAAGTTCCTGATATATTTGCTCTGACAATTTATATTTTCCTTAAGTTATAAACTCTGATAAATTCGATAAACAATTTAAAGCATATGGTCAATATAAAACAACATGAATCACAATAACGTAAAAAAAGAATTTTTTGTACATTTAGTTTCTGATGCAACTGGAAGTACTTTACAAGGGCTTGCAAGAGCCTGCCTTGCCCAGTTTGAAAATATCAATCCTATTGAGAGATTCTGGCCATTAGTAAGGACAGAAAAACAATTATCCAGAATTATTGATGATATAAAAATACATCAAGGACCAGTATTATTCACTATGGTTGATGCCAACTTAAGAAAAATCCTAAAAAGAGAGTGTAGAAAAATAGATATACCATGCATGCCTGTACTAGACCCTCTCATAAAAGGAATGTCAGCCTATCTTGGCATAACAGCAAAAGGAATACCAGGGCTTCAACATGAGCTTAATGAAGCATATTTTGAAAGAATAGATGCAGTTGATTTTGCATTATCATTTGATGATGGGCAATCCACAGAAGGTATAGAAGAAGCAGATGTAGTCTTAGTGGGGGTATCTAGAACATCAAAAACACCAACATGTGTTTATTTAGCAAGAAGAGGGATTAAAGCTGCTAATATTCCACTTGTTCCTAATGTTGAATTTCCTCACCATGTGGTTAAATATAAGCACCCCATATTTATAGGTCTTACAGAAACACCACAAAGACTTGCGCAACTTAGAACAAACAGAATTAAAAATGAAATTAATGATATACATCTTAAAGGAAATGAATATCTGGAAATAGAAAAAATAGAAGAAGAGGTAAAAAAAGCAAGAAAGCTATTTTCCAAATATGATTGGCCAGTTATCGATGTTACAAGAAGGTCAGTAGAAGAAACAGCAGCAGAAATAATGGTTCTAATCCAAAGACATAAGGAAGAAATAGGGGAAATAATATTATGATTAAATCAGGGGTTATAGGAAATCCTATAAAACATAGCAAAAGCCCAGTTATACATAATTACTGGTTGAGTAAATATAATATTAATGGCAGTTACAAAGCCATCGAGATTAATAATAATGATTTTGAAGAACAAATATATAATCTATTCAAAAAAGGGTACGCAGGATTTAACGTTACCATACCTTATAAAATAAAAATCATGGATATTTGCGATTGTCTAAGTGATGATGCTCGTGCAATAGGAGCGGTTAATACAGTAGTAAAAATGAAAAACGGGAAGATAGAAGGGCGGAATACAGATAGTTCTGGCTTTATTGAGAATATAAAAAATAATATAGATAATTATTATTTTGATAATAATAACGCTATGATATTAGGGGCGGGAGGTGCTGCCAGAGCATGTATATATGCTCTTTTAAAAGAAGGTACAAAAAAATTATATATCTCCAATCGAACCAAAGAAAAAGCAGAAAATCTTGCAAAAGAAATGAAAGAATACGGAAATATTGAAGTTATAGATTGGAACAATAAGGAAAATTATCTAAAAGATATAAAATTATTGGTAAATAGTACCTCTTTGGGTATGACAGGAAAAGAAGAGCTTAAAATAAATTTATCATCTTTACCCAAAGACGCGCTGGTCAATGATATAGTATATACTCCTTTAAACACTCAATTACTTTGCAAAGCAAAAAAGAATGGAAATAAGATAGTTACAGGCATAGGCATGTTAATTCATCAGGCAATACCAGGATTCGAGGCGTGGTTTGGAGTAAAACCAAAAATAACACAAGAACTTGAAAAGCTGGTTCTATCATGAAAAATCCTGATACAATAATTATAGGTGCGGGGGCAGCAGGATTGATATGTGCTATTGAGGCTGCAAAATCAGGAAAAAAAATCTTATTATTGGATAAGGCAGAAAAACCAGCACAAAAAATACGTATATCTGGTGGAGGTAAATGTAATTTTACTAATATTAATGTAAGTGCTGATAATTATATTTCAGAAAACCCGCATTTTTGTAAATCTGCTCTTAAAAGATACGGGGCGCGTGATTTTATAGAAATGGTTGAAAAATATAATATAAATTATCATGAAAAAACTTTAGGACAGCTATTTTGTAATAATAAGGCCCAAGATATAATAGATATGCTTCTTACTGAATGCCGTAAATATGATATTACGATAATCACTAAATCTAATGTTGAAAAAATATCCAAAGAAAAAGACAACCAATTCAAAATTTCTACAAATAACAAAATATATAAAACAAAAATTGTTGTAATTGCCACAGGTGGACTTTCAATACCAAAAATGGGTTCTACAGATTTTGCTTATAAAGTTGCAAAACAATTTGGACTAAGAGTAGTCGAACCGACAGCAGCTCTAGTTCCTTTAGTTTTTGATGGTGATGAATTAGAAAAAATGAAAAAATTATCTGGTATTTCTGTTAATGCTTCTGTTTGTTGTGGCAAAATATGTTTTAGAGAAGGATTGTTATTTACTCATCGTGGTTTAAGCGGTCCTTCAATACTGCAAATATCTTCATATTGGAAAAAAGGAAAAGAAATAATCATTAATCTTTGCCCTGACCATAATATCATAGATATATTGATAGATAATAAATTAAAAAATCCAAAGAAAAAAGTCAGCTCGATTATTAATGAATATCTACCAAAACGCCTTACCGAACAAATAATAGAAAACATGAATCTTAATAAGAAAATTGCAGAAATATCCAATAAAAGATTAGAAGATTTGGCAAATAGAATAAATAAATGGTCAATCATTCCAAAAGGTACAGAAGGTTTTAAAACAGCAGAGGTAACAAAAGGAGGAATAGATACAGCAGAACTTTCTTCAAAAACTTTTGAATGTAAAAAAGTAACAGGTCTTTATTTCATAGGAGAGGCAATAGATGTTACCGGTCATCTAGGTGGATATAATTTCCAATGGGCATGGTCATCGGGTTATTCTTGTGGACAATCTATCAATGCTTTGCTTCAGGCATAGGAGTCTTATGTTCTTCCTCCTCATCATCTCTGGTTTCATAAACAAACCAAGTAGGGTCATTTGATTTTGTATCGCGACCAAATACCCACACATCAACCATTTCAGTAACTTTATCGGGGTTTCCTGATATTATTTCATCTAGGCTATCTCTGATAACACATGTTTCTTGCGCTTTAAATCTTATTGTTACAAATGCCATGGAATTTTCAGTTTTTGCATCTATTATTTCAGATTTCTTTATTGCATGAATTTCAGTTTCAACCTTTTCACCTTTTTCTATTCTTTCATCAATTGCGGCTGCAAAAGATTCATACACGCCTGAGGCCAGAAATTTTCTAAGAAGCTCCTTATCACCTTTTGCGAATGCTTCCACTATCATTACAAACGCATCTTGCGCCCCTTTTAAGAAGCTTCCGATATCAAAATTACTATCAAGTCTTGATATTGATTTAAGCCCCATTTCTGCATTTTTATTTTCTACAGAATCTTCTAGTATTTTTTGTTTGCGCTCTTCTTCTTGCTTTTCTACAAGGTTAGAATCTTTTTTCTGATTTTCCATCATAGTTACTGGGTTTGGCTTTCTTGGCTCATCTTCATCAATTGTACCCAGAGTATTTCTGAGCCATACAACTAAAACAGCGGCTATTATCGCATATAATATGATATCAACTGGCACTTTGGTATTACTTTCCTTTTGTAAAATTTATAAAACTATATTATTAGCTTATAACTTAGTTA
>JALTZE010000039.1 GCA_027051315.1 Micavibrio sp. | reverse complement strand
GGATATAAATAATAAATGAATTTACCAAATACAATAAACAAAGACGGAATAGAAATTCATAACAAAGATGATTTCGAAGGAATGAGAAAAGCAGGAAGACTCGCTGCTGAAACCCTCGATTATATAACTCCCTTTGTCAAAGTGGGAGTAACAACTCAATATCTTGATGAATTATGCCATAATTTCATAGTAAAAAACGGGGCAATACCAGCCCCCTTAAATTACAAAGGTTTCCCCAAATCAATTTGTACATCAGTAAATCATGTTATTTGCCACGGTATTCCAGGTCCTAAAAAACTTATGAATGGTGATATAATAAACATTGATGTAACAGTAATTCTAAATGGGTGGCACGGTGATACTTCCAGAATGTTTTTTGTTGGAAAGCCTAATATAAAAGCAAAAAGATTAGTAGAAACAACATATAACGCAATGATGGCAGGAATAAAAGCCGTAAAACCAGGCGCAACATTAGGCGATATAGGACACGCAATCCAAGAATTAGCAGAAGGACAAAGATTTTCAGTAGTGCGTGATTTTTGTGGGCATGGTCTAGGAAAGCAATTTCATACTCCTCCTTCTGTAATGCATTTTGGTAGGAAAGGAACAGGAACTATCCTTGAAACAGGTATGTTCTTTACAATAGAGCCAATGATAAACACAGGAACATGGGAATGCAAAATTTTAGATGATGGCTGGACAGCAGTAACCAGAGATAGAGGATTATCAGCCCAATTTGAACATTCACTAGCCGTAACCGAAGATGGATATGAAATATTCACCAAATCTCCAAAAGGTTGGGACTATCCTCCCTACACTATAGATGAGTAGATAGATGAAGCAAGCAAGTCTTTTAAAACAAAAAGATAAAGATATTAAAGAAACTCCTCATTATAAAGGACATAGGGAACGCTTACGTGAAAGATTTATAAATGGTGGAGCAGATGCTCTTGCCGATTATGAATTACTGGAATTAATCTTGTTTATGGCAATCCCAAGGAGAGATGTAAAACCTTTAGCAAAAAAATTAATCAATAAATTTGGCTCTTTTGCGGGAGTCCTTAACGCCCATATAAATGAATTATCCAACTTTGATGGTCTGTCTGAAACTTCTGCAATAACTTTAAAATCAGTACAATCATCAGCACACAGAATGTTAAAACAAGAATATAAAAATAAACCAGTACTTTCAAATCCTGACTCACTATCTCAGTATTTAATGGCGACAATGGCCCATGAAAAAAAAGAACATTTCAGAATATTATTTCTTAATAAAAAAAATGAACTAATAGAAGATGAAATACAACAATCAGGAACAGTAGACCATACCCCCGCTTATCCAAGAGAAATAGTAAAAAGAGCATTGGAGCTATCTGCAACAGCAATGATTCTTGTCCATAATCACCCAAGTGGAGATTCATCTCCATCGGATGCAGATATAAAAATGACCCATAATATTATTGACGCAGCCCTCCCTCTTAATATAGTAATCCACGACCATATTATAGTTTCAAAATACGGACATAGCTCTATGAGAGAGCAAGGTCTTATATAAAAAACAGGAAAAAAACAATGATACCACGCTATTCACGTAAAATAATGACAGACATCTGGGAAGCCGAAAACCGTTTTAAAATTTGGCTTGAAATTGAAACACTAGCCTGTGAAAAAATGGCAGAAATGGGAACAATTCCAGCTTCCGTTCCAAAATCATTACGTGAAAAAGGTAATTTTGATATAGAACGTATCGACAAAATTGAAAAAGAAGTAAAACATGACGTAATCGCATTCCTTACATCAGTAGCAGAATATGTCGGTGAAGACGCAAGATTTGTTCATCAAGGAATGACATCTTCAGATGTTCTGGATACAGCCCTTTCCGTACAACTCAAACAAGCATCTGACATATTAATCAAAGATTTAGAAAAACTCTTAGAAGCACTAAAAAAACGCATAATCGAACATAAAAACACTCTATGCATAGGCAGAAGTCACGGCATACATGCAGAACCCACAACTTTTGGGCTAAAACTTGCCAGCCATTATGCAGCATTTGATAGAGCAAAAGAAAGGCTAATCGCCGCAAAAGAGGAAATAGCCACCTGCGCAATCTCAGGAGCAGTAGGAACATACGCTACAATCAACCCTTCTGTCCAAGATTATGTTGCAGAGAAATTAGGATTAAAATCAGAACCTGTATCAACACAAATTATTCCGCGCGACCGCCATGCAATGTTTTTTTCTGTACTTGGTGTAATTGCCTCATCAATAGAAAATCTAGCAACTGAAATCCGTCATTTACAAAGAACAGAAGTAAGAGAAGCACAAGAATTTTTCTCAAAAAATCAAAAAGGTTCTTCGGCAATGCCCCATAAAAAGAATCCTATCTTAACCGAAAATCTAACAGGACTAGCAAGATTAGTAAGGTCAATGTCAATACCAGCGATGGAAAATGTAACCCTATGGCATGAACGCGATATATCGCACTCATCAGTGGAAAGAAACATAGGTCCCGATGCTACCGTAACCCTTGACTTTGCTTTGGCAAGATTAACTAATGTGATTGAAAATCTTATTATTTACCCTGAAAATATGCAATATAACCTTGAAAGAATGGGCGGTCTTGTATTTTCTCAGAAAGTTCTTCTTGCCCTTACCCAAGCAGGAATAAGCCGTGAAGATGCCTATCGCATAGTACAAAAAAATGCAATGGAAGTATGGGAATCAAATGGTGATAAACAGCTTATCGACCTTATAAAAGCAGATGAAATAGTAACTAATAAACTTTCAAATGAACAACTTGATGAAATATTCGATTTATCCCAATATACAAAACATGTTGATACAGTTTTAAACAGGGTTTTAAAGTCTAATTAATTTTAACCTTGCGTGATATAGCATCATGTGGCAGTAATCGAATTTAAATAAAATGGAGCATCTAACCATGCGTAAAATATATTTATTATTCTGGAGCATTATAATGACAGCAACAATAGCAACAGGTTCAAATGAACAAGCAAAAGCAGCCTCACCTGAAAATACTATCCATATGGAATTAAAAAACGGAACAGTAACAATAGAATTATTCCCCGACCTTGCCCCCAAACATGTTGAAAGAATCAAAGAACTGACACGTGAAGGTTTTTATGACGGTATCGTTTTTCACCGTGTTATATCTGGTTTTATGGCACAAACAGGTGACCCCACAGGTACAGGTACTGGCGGTTCTGACAAACCCGACCTTCCTGCTGAATTTTCCGATTATAATTTTTCACGCGGTGTAATCGGTATGGCAAGAACAATAGATGTAAACTCAGCAAATTCACAATTTTTTATCTGTTTTGATGATTGTTCATTTCTAAATGGTCAATATACAATCTGGGGACGTGTAATATCAGGCATGGAAAATGTCGATAAAATTGCAGTTGGTGAACCTCCTGCAAATCCAGATAAAATCATTAAAATGACTGTGGCAGCAGACGAGTAAATAAAAATGACTTCTTCAGTACCATATCACCCCAGTAATTTGGATATTGCTGTAATTGGTAATTGCTCATTCAGCGCACTTATCGATAAAAAATCAAGAATAAATTGGGCATGTATGCCGCATTTTGATGGTGACCCTGTATTTTCATCTCTTGTAAACTCACAAAAAGATTCATCGATAGAACCTGAAACAGGATTTTGGGATATAGTATTAGAAGATTTTGAAAACAGCGAACAAAAATATATTGAAAATACCGCCATTGTTGAAACAATCATGTCTGATAAACATGGTAATTCGCTAAAAATCATAGATTTTTCACCTAGATATTCTCATTACGGCCGTTTCTTCAAACCAATGATGATATGCCGCATCATAGAACCTGTAAACGGCACTCCAAGAATAAAGATAAGATTAAGACCAACTTTTGACTATGGCGCGACAAAAGCTGTAATAACCAAAGGAAGCAACCATATAAGATATGTGTCAGACGACCTTATATTAAGACTATCTACTGATATATCGACTAGCTATATAGCAAATGAAACATCTTTCCTTCTTGGAAAAAGACATACAATGATTCTTGGTCCTGATGAGCCACTAACATATAATATCGAAGCAACAGGAAAAAAATATTACAGCAATACAAAAAGATATTGGGCAGATTTTGTCCGTATGCTTCACGTTCCTTTTGAATGGCAAGAAGAAGTAATAAGGTCAGCAATAACCCTTAAATTGTGTACATTCGAAGAAACAGGAGCAATCATAGCAGGTATGACAAGCTCAATACCAGAAGCACCAAATACTCAAAGAGTATTTGATTATCGTTTCAGCTGGATTAGGGATTCAATGTTCGTAATTAATGCCTTAAGTAAATTAGGTATTACAAATACTATGGAAGGTTATCTCTGGTTTATCAGAAATATATCCGCAAAAGATGGACATAAATTAAAAGCACTATATAAAATAGGGCTAGATGATGTACCCAATGAAATAAAACTATCCAACCTCAAAGGTTACAGAGGCATGGGACCAGCCAGACTTGGTCAACATAATTTTGATTCTAATCAACATGATGGCTGGGGCTCAATCATAGTTTCACTAACTCGCCTATTTTTTGATAAACGCATCATAACCAATATAAGCGAAGAAGATTTTAATAATCTTGAGCAATTTGGCGAAAAATCATACGAAAATTATAACAAACCAGATTCAAGCATATGGGAACATCCCGTAGAAGAACATATAAGAGTTCATACCTATTCCGTAGCAATGTGCTGGGCAGCTTGTGACCGTCTTGCAAAAATAGCTCAATACAGTAAAATGGAAGAAAAAGAAAAATATTGGCGCAACAAGGCAGATGAAATAAAGAATTTTTTTGATGAAAATTGCTGGAACGAAGAAAAGCAAAGCTTCACCGAAGCTACTGATGGAAAAACAATTGATGCAAGCCTCTGTCTTCTCCCAGAAATCGGAATTATAAAAGGAACAGATAACCGTTTTATCAAAACGGTAGAAATGATAGAAAAAGAACTAATGAGAAATGGTCTTTTATATCGCTTCACCTACGAAGATAATTGGGGTAAACCAGAAGTTGCCTTTACCGTATGTACTTTCTGGTACATAGACGCCCTAGCAGCCACAGGTCAAACTAAAAAAGCTCGTGAGAAATTTAAATTTATGCTTGAAAAAACAAATCATGTTGGTCTTCTTTCAGAAGACATGGACTTCGAAACATTCGAACTTTGGGGAAATTTCCCTCAAACATATTCTATGGTTGGCTTAATTAATTCAGCAATGAAACTATCAAAGAAATGGGAAGATGCTATCTAATAATCATCACCATTTTCATCATCTTCGCTTTCACAATCATCATTAGGCTGTACATATAAAATATCAGCAGCAGCAGCAAGCTTTTTTAATATTCTTTCTATTTTTCTTACATCATCCAAAGGATTAGGCATATGTATTTGAAAAATAACATTATCAATATCATATAAAAACAGCATATCCGAATTTTTTATATTACTAATATCATTTATAATTTTGGCTCTATCCTGATTTAAATATTTTTTATTTTTTTTAGCATCATTCGTAGAAAATAATATTTCAGAATTCCAACCTGCATAATTAACATCTGGCTTTTCAGGAAGATTTATATATTCAGCAATTGGGGTTAACTCCCCCGTTGCAAATACCCCCTTTATCCCCGCATTATTTTTAAATCTTACTTCTATAACCGTTCTATATTTTTTTCTTCTTTCATCATCAACGCTATGTTTAGCAGTAAAAATATGAAAATCATGACCGTAAACTCTGCCTTTTATTTCAGGAGAATCAAAAAAACCTCCAGATAAATGGCGCATTTTGTATTTTTTAGCAAACTCCTTCCAAGCTTTCTTTTGCTTAAAAAGTATACTAAGCGACCATGTCGTAATAAAAATCACAAATGCAGAAATAGCCAGCCATATAATTTTCCAAATCAATTACCTACTCCCAATACCACAAATATATATATAATACTCCATATATG
>JALTZE010000038.1 GCA_027051315.1 Micavibrio sp. | reverse complement strand
AAACTGTAGAGAATAAACCAAAGAATCTTGTTGATGATTTAGTGATTATAGAAGAGATAGAGGCTATAGCCCCTGCCCCTAAAGAATCTGATATAGATAAGGTTATAACCAGAACATGGTTGGCAAGACAAAATGCTTCTTTGGACTCAATTATTAAGCAATGGTCAGAAATTGAGAATATTGAAGCATATATAATGACAGATAAAAAATATTATATTAAAGAACCTTTTATTTATAAAGGTTCTTATGCTGATGCCGTGAATGAATTATTAATGACATTTAGTAACGAAAAGCCAAGACCTATGGGAAGACTTCACTCTCCATCTGGTAATGATAAGGCTGTCTTAGTTATTGAATCTAAATAAAATTATATGAATGCTTATATCATATAATTTGATAGGCTCATATTTTGTAGAATTGATGTTACTCTGAATGATGCTTCTAGCTGTAATTGTAACATATTTATCTTTGTTGCTACTTCTGTGATATCTGCATTTTCAATATCATCTACAAGGGTTGTAAGCATATTGCTATCATCTATATGTTTTTCTTCCTGAGATTTTATATCAAGCTGTGCCCTTGTTAATCTTACTTCTATTTTGCGCATTTCTACTACAGAACCATCAAGTTTGCTAGTAAGATTTTCAAATAGTTGATAGAAATTTTGCTGTTGTTCATCTGAATTTGCTCCTGGTGCGGTAATTGTTGATGTAGGGTCACCTGAATCTATTGATATTTTATCCAGTACATCAAGATTTGCTATTAGTTTTAATGCTTTCATAGCATCAGAAAAAGGTTGTTCATTAGCAAATACTGTATAATCAACATCCATATTTTTATCTGCTCTGATATAAACATTTCTTGCATTACCAGAAGCTAAAGAAGCAGAAAAACCAAGCGTAGTATCATTTGCAGATGTATATTGGTTTATAAGGTCTGTGGTTGTTATATTTGCGTTTATCCAATCATCTATACCAGTTTGTACGTAACTATCCATAGCACCTATATCATTTACCGGACGTGTTGTAGTATCTGACCCTGAGAAAAGATATTTATTTTCATATTTTGTATTAAGTATGCTTGAAAATCTATCATATATATCCCTTGCCATATCGGAAACTGCATTAAGTTCTATTTCTCCTTCTTGGACTTGATTAGTCATTACACCTACCATATTTTGTATTTGTGCTATTGCTTCTTGGACTGACCTAGTCATTACATTTATTTTTATATCACCCAGTTTTATATTTTGCTGATATGTAGATATTTCATTTAAGGTTGCTCTTGACCTTTGAGAAGTAAGTACATCTCCACCAAGACCCTTAAATTCGTTTGTTTTTTTACCGCTGGCAAGCTGGTAACTAAGGTCATCAATATTATTTTGTATAGTTTTTAATCTGGATATTTGGTCCATTGATTGACCTAATGTAGATACATTAACCATTTTATTTCACCTCTTTATCTTATTGATGTTATTAATTCATCAAACATTTTATCTATTGCACTTATTGCTTTTGCAGCAGCAGAGAAAGCTGTTTGGACTACAATCATATTTGATAATTCTTCTTCTATATTTACTGCTGATTCATCTAAAAACTGTCTTTCCAGAGTTGATTTAAAAGCATCTTCATCCTCCATTGAGGCTTCTCTGACAAGGATATCATCGGCTTGTCTATTTATTATTTTTTGTGCGTAATCTATAATATCTGTTCCGCTTATTATATTTGTTTCTATATTCACACCTGGACCAAGATTTTGATATCTAAATGGTGGGTTACTGATATTGCTGACTGGATTTGCACTTCCAAAGAGTGCTTCTAATATAGGGACATTTCCTGTAGTTTCTATTTTACCACCTACTAGTTTCAAATCTCCTCCGAAGCTTCCTCCTAAATCATCACCTGGTCGTAATCTAAGAACATTAGTTGGTGGGACTATTTCTGCAAACAGGTTTGGAACACCTGTATCATTTGGTATAGAATTTATGTAATTTAGCTTATCAAGAAGGTCTATATCTGTATCGTCCGGGTCGATAGTTATTCTTACTGGATTATCTATTCCTATTTGAACATCAAAATATGGGTCTGTGGTATCATAAGTTCCTGCTTCTAGACCTATAAACTCAAGACCTGCATCTCCCATTGAACCTCCTTCAATTTCTATGCTAGCATTCGTTTCTATTTTCACTTGTCCGTATGAATTCACAGAGGCAGTTGCATTAATTCCTGCTGGTAATGGTAAGGCAGCAAATACATCATTTATATAAGTAGCAAGCTGGTCTGCTGCATTATTTATACCTGGGCTTCCTATAGGGCGAGTTGTTGCTGCTGTTGTTAAATCTATGTTAACAAGACCTGTATCTTGAGCAAGTCTTGTATCAAATAACCTGATATTAAAATCATCACTTAAAGGTGGGGTAGAACCAAAAGGTTGACCTGGTGCTGCATTAAGATCGACCGTATATTGTGATAAATCTTGTGCGGTTGTTATGGTATTTTCCGAAAGAAGACCAAATGCTGTTTGTAATGTTGTTGGTGCAGATGGTATAGCCACTGTTCCTAATGCTTCTACATATTCTTCTGTACCAAAAGTAAAATCAAGAATCCTTCTTATTACTTCATTTGAGCCTGATTGTACTGGTATATCTATTCCTGTTGCTGTTCCTTTTTGAAGTAAGGTAGGGTCATTTATAATATCAATATTTACTGTTATTTCAGAAGAAAATCCTACATATGGTACTGGTGTTGTTGTTGTTGTATCTGGGTCAGTATCTGGTGGAACTGCTCCTGAAGAATCTGTAAATAGTCTTAGACCTTGAGACTCGAATCTCAGAGCCATTTTTTGAGCAAGCTCATCCATTTGTGCTATATATTGAGGGAATATATTATCTCTTAAATCTAGTAATCCTTCGATAGAACCGCCAATACCAGATGTTGTTATTTCAATTGCTGCTGGATTTGTGGTTGGTTGTCCTCCTACATATATGCCAGAGGCAGAAGCAGGATAATATGCAGCAGGTCCAACTGGTGTTGGAACAAATGAAAGATATGTTGCGGATTCATCTGCTAATTGTACTCCTTTTTTAGTTTGTACAACCATCACATCATCACCGCGTCTAAATGAAGATATTTCTATCAATTCTGATAAATCTTGTATTGCCATATCTCTTTGGTCTTCTAAAGCTGCTACTGACCTGTTTACGTTTTTTGACCCTCTTATTTGCCCGTTAAGTGTTGATATTTGCTCTAATAAATCATTTACCTTTTCTATTTGATTTGCCATTTCATCTTGTGCATCATTACGTAGCTTTGTAATAAAATCGGAAAATTCATTTATTTTGTTTGCTGCTGATTGAGCCTGCCTTACTGTTGTTTCTTGTAAGAAACCGTTAGAGGGGTCATCTGAAAGTTGTGAAAAAGAATCTCTTAAATCCGAAATGATAGCTGCAAATGATATTCCTGAATCAGGACCACCATTAAATTGTTGAATTTGTGATAGATATTTTATTTGGCTGTTGTAAAAGCTGGAGCTGCTTATTTGCGTCCAGAAATCTCTTTGAAGTGATATATTTACATTTCTTGTAAGAATATCGGGACTTACTCCTACATATTCTCCATTTACTGCTCTTGCTGATTGGGGCAAAATTTTCCGTGTATATCCAGGGGTCGATACATTAGCAATGTTATTAGATATAACATTCAACTGTTGTTGTGCCATCTTTAACCCTGTTAGGGCAGTATCTAAAGCACCTACTGACATATTTACTCCTTTCCTTAAATAATAGGAAAATTTTTCCTTTATTTTACTTTACTTAAGGAATATGTCGCAATTTCTATGCCATAGATATTGGGTAAAAAATATTTGTTTATTTATAAGATTATAAAGATGGAAATATTTTTTTTGCTAATGAAGCATCTTGGAATGGTACTCCACAAACTATGGTAACTTCTAGGTCATAAATTATATGAAGCAGATGTGTCTGATTCACAGAATCATTCATACCTGCATAATAAGGGCTTGATATTATTTCTCTACCAAGATTATGTATATATTTACTGCCATCTGGTAGAAGAAGTAAGTTTTCAATATATTCTAATTCTAATCTTTCAGAACCAAATGGATTTTTCTCAGTCGAGGCATATAATATATCGTCGATAATCTCCAAAGCGTTATGATCACATTCATTTACTCTGTTATCGCATGAAAACCAATTCTTAAATGTATAAGCTAATGCTTTACCGTCATATAGAGATACTGGTTTTCTTTCTAGATATTTTGTAAATATCATAGCCATATCGCCTAAATCAGAGCCAAGTACATGACGCCATATCTCTGAATATCCAGCGCTCCTTAGTTCCCAACACATATAGATAGATATGGTATCAATATCTGCATTTCTATATCTTTCTAATTTAAGAAGATTTTCTGGTGAAAAATAATTCTCAAGAGATGACATTTTATTTTCATGCCAGATATCTCTTAATGATTTTAAGAATGATACTAAAACCATATTTCTAAAATATGATGATTTTGTAAGTGATTTTGGTGATAATCCTTGTAAATCAAGATATATTACCTTTTCTTCTATATCTATTACATATGACCCATTTATTGTATCTTCAAATGATATTTGCCATCCTTGTTTTATGGCATTTTTAAGAAGAGCTATTGCCGTAGGGCTTTCACCCACCATTGAAACACACCATGATACAATATCATAATATTTATTAAAATCAATCTTATTATCATATTCTTCATTATTGATTATTTCTTTTGCTATTGATTTTAATGGATATTTATTCTGCTCAAGATTTTCTATTTGTTGAAATTCAGGACATGATATTATTTCTATATCATTATTATTTACATTTACCATACTGGCTAATGCTTTGATATGTTTTGACCTTTTTGTATATTGCTCTGCTTTCAAAACTTCTACCTCATCATAATATTCATTATCTGATTGTTGTTGACCAGCCATGAAGCCATATGATTTCACCTGTGCCATTTTCATTATTTTTATCGTGTTTTTTCTTTTTTGATACTGGCAATTTGATAATTTCTGCTGTGAATCGTGTTTCATCGGAATTCCCTACCGTGTTTTGTTTGTTACCCGGTATTTCATTTTGCAACTCTTGTTCCGTTTCCCTGAAAGAACGCTCAAACTTTATAAACCATAGGAAATTAGCGTTTGCACGGTCTCTTACTTCTGTAAAAACAGGGTCAGAAATTATTATATGGGCATATTGTGATAGGTAATTTTTGCCATATGGTACGCTGCCCAAAGCGGAAATTAATTCCTGTGTTACAGATATTCCTGAATTCATATCTTCTCCAAAGATATATCCTTGGTCATCGGCAAGCATTTCTTGAATTAATGATTTATCGAATTTATTACAACGTTCTGATAAGAACCATGCTTCAAAAGCTGAGCTTGCTGCTTTACCGTTATTGATTGTTCTAAAGTCCATAAATGCTTCTTTAGCAAATGCATGACATATATCAGAAAGTGATGAATTTTCTGCCTTTTCCCATGCTTTTTTATATCCTGCCAATTGTAGTTCCCATGCTATTCTTACCATATTTATTGTTAGGTCAGCATGTTGATTTCTATTTACTGATATTGCTTGGTCAGGATAGAAAAGAAGTGGCTGGATTAAAGCTCCTGATTTATGTTGCCATGCTCTTCTTAGTTCTTTTGCCAAAAGTAAGACTTGATTTTCTTCGCTTAATTCTGGATTTATAAGAATTGTTCTATTTTCTTTTATATATAGTGATTTTTCTATATGATTTGATAATTCTATATTTGCTCCATCTGATATTGCTGATTTTAATAGTTCATTAGCATATCTGGATTTGCTTATAATTTTTATAATAGCTTGAATGTCAGAATTTGGATTTGTGTTAAAATCCTTATTTTCTGTAAATTCATTCATAATATTATTTGTAGATGATTGTTGATTACAAAAATAATCTTTAGATGAATTATGATTATTATCGACTAGAAACTCATCTGAAAGATAAATATCATCATCTTCCTCTTCTATTATATCGTGG
>JALTZE010000037.1 GCA_027051315.1 Micavibrio sp. | reverse complement strand
CTTTTTTAAAAATCCTCCAATGCAAAAAAATTATGAGAGTGAAGATTTTTTTGATGATATTGATGAATTATCAGCTAATTTTAAGGCTCTTTCTAAAATATATAAATCATGCTTTATCATACAAATAATTGATGAAGTAGAGTTAGATTTTCCTTTTAAAGGTAGGATTATATTTCATAATCCAGAAGGAATGGATATAGAAAAAGTAGAAAAAGCCGAAGAAATTAAAGAAAAATATCAAAAAAGAATTAGAGAACATTGCTTTGACCTTGAAAATTTATGCAAAAATTTAAGATGGGATTATTATCTTTATGATGGAAAAAAAGATATAAAAGAAAGCCTGTCAGAAATATACAGTATATGGAGTTTAAAAGGTAAATAATGGTATTTCCGACTATAACATTTTTATATCCTTGGGTTTTGGGGGCTTTGCTTACTCTCCCTATATTATGGTACCTACTTAAGGTTACCCCGCCTGCTCCTAAGAATCTGTTTTTACCTACTGTTCGATTTCTTAAAGGGCTTATACCAGATAAAGTAAGTCCAGCGCATACACCGTGGTGGATTTTACTTTTAAGAATATTGATTATTTCACTTATAATTATTGCTTTGGCTGGCCCTGTTATTAATCCATCTTCTGGTTTACCTGCGGGTAAGAATACGGCGATTAGGATTATCATTGATAATGGTTGGTCTGGAGCTGGTATAAAGAATGAGATATTTAATACTGCAAGAAATATTATAGATAAGGCAAAAAAAGAAGATAGGCTTGTCTATATATTACCAATGGCAAATGAAGTTGGAATAAATCAGGCACAGCAATTTGGTCCTTTTAATGCTCATCAGGCAGAGAATATTCTTAATAGTATAAATATAAAATCATGGGGTTATAATCATGAAAATATTATCAAAGCCATAAAGGAAACCCATGCTGAATTTCCTATCCATAGTTTTTGGCTAGCAAGTGGCGTTGAAGAAGGTAATTCTCAAAAAATTGCTGATTTATTACAAAATCAAGGTGGGGTTACTATATATTTGCCTAAAAAAGAAAAAGTTCCCGTTTTATTGAGATTTTCTAAAGATGATATTTTTTCTTTTGATGTTGAAAGAGCCGATGGAATTACTAATTATCCATATAATGTTATAATTTATGATGATAAGGGGCAAGTTATCGATAGGCAAGAAACAACATATGGAACTGCTACATTCAACCTGCCTGAAAAAATTCGTCAGCAAATATCAAAAGTAAAAATTGCAGGAATTAGCGGGGCAGGTTCTGTGCTTATATCTGGTAATCGTTTTAAAATAAAAGATGTAGGGGTTGTTTCTGCAAAAAAACAAAATGAAGAAACCCCTTTTATTGATGCTGAATTTTATATAAGCAGAGCGTTATCACCTTATGCAAATCTTAAATTTGGTTCTTTAGAAGAGCTTATGAAAAAAGAGGATTTATCAGTTATTATTTTGCCTGATATTGCTTCTATGCCTATCTCAATTATGGATAAGCTGAGAAAATGGGTTGAAGATGGTGGGGTTTTAGTAAGATTTGCTGGACCGAATATGGCAAAAAATAATAATATGAATACGGAGCTTCTTCCCGTGCAAATAAGGAGTGGGGGAAGAATGATGGATGGTAGTATGAGCTGGGAAAATCCTGTTAAAATAGATGATTTTCCTGAAAATAGTCCCTTTTACGGTATAGCGATAGAAGATGATATTTTTGTTAAAAGGCAAATATTAGCTGAGCCTTCTGATGAGCTTGAAAATAAAAGCTGGGCATTGCTGGAAGATGGAACACCTTTGGTTACAGCGGATAAAAGAAAATATGGGCTTGTTGTTTTATTTCATACTACAGCAGATGCGTCATGGTCCGACCTTGCTATATCGGGGCTTTATGTTTCAATGTTAAAGAAAATAATTGATATATCACCTGCTGTGCTAAGTTCTGATAATATTGGGAAAGCAAAGGGAAGCTATGAAATTGTTCAAATGATAGATGGTAGCGGAAATTTATCTGAAGCTGATGGAAATATAAAGCCTATTCCTGTTGCTGAATTTGGGCAAATATCAATTAGCTCTTTGCACCCTGCGGGCATATATAAATCGGCATCTGATTATAAATATCTTAATCTTGGTGAAAAATTACCAAAATTAAGTTTTATGGATATATCCAGTAATTCTGTTGATATATTGCCTTATGATGAAAAATACGAAAATAACCTATCACCTTATATTTTATTAGTTGCATTTTTATTATTTATTATTGATTGGCTTATAATGATATTTATATCTTATGGCTTTACAAAGATTTTTAGATTATCTGCAGTTATTATAATTATCATATCATTTTCTGTTAGTGCCTTTTCTGTAGATGCTAGGGCTGGGATTGATGATTATAGTTTATCACGCTCAATCTATCTTTCATATATTATTACTGGAAATAGTCAGGTAGATAATACAAGTAAAACAGGGCTTGAAGCATTAGCAAAACATTTATTTATGCGTACTTCTATCGAACCAGAAGGAGTTGTCGGAGTAAATCCCGAAACTGATAAGTTATTATTTTTCCCTTTTATTTACTGGCCTATTAGTGATGTTCAAACTAAGCTTAGTGATAAGGCTATAAATAATATCCAAGATTATATAAATCACGGAGGTATTATATTATTTGATACTAGGGACCAGATATATTCTTCTAATAACCCTGATGATATAGGAATTATGAGCAGTAAAAATAGTAGGATATTACGTGATATAACTGCTCCTATTAATATTCCACCTCTTCAGCCTATTGCTAATAATCATGTTCTTGGGAAATCATTTTATCTTTTGAAAAAATATCAGGGGCGATTTCAAGATGGTGTTTTGTGGGTTGAAAAAGAGGGTGATGCCAAAAAAGATAATGTGTCATCAATAATAATTGGAAGCAATGATTATGCTTATGCATGGGCATCTAATAATGGAGAAAATCTTCAAGGTGGCAGTAGGCAATATGAAATGTCGATAAGATTTGGTATTAATCTTACCATGTATGCTCTTACTGGTAATTATAAGGGTGACCAGCTCCATATCATGAATATCCTAGATAGAATGGGGAGATAAAATAATGGCATATATTAGTTTTTCTCCGATTATTGATATTAATATAATTTTTTTGCTGGCTGTTTTTATTGCTGTTATCACGGTAGCTGTTTATATAAAGAGTCGCTCATTCCCTATATGGAGGTTTTGTACTGCGACGGTTATGTTGCTTGTATTGTTTAATCCCTCGATTATAAAAGAAGAAAGAAGTTACAAGCCTGATATAATTAGTATAGTAGTTGATAAAAGCCAAAGCCAAAATTTTGGACAAAGAATAAAACAAGCGGAAAAAGCTTTAGAATATATAAAATCAGAAATAGATAATAATAATAATTTAGAATATAGAATAAGTTATAGCGATATTTCTGATGAAGATAAAAATGAAACAAGGCTTTTTAAAGTTTTGGAAGAAAGCTTTTCAGATATTCCTAAAAATAGGAGGGCTGGCTCAATATTGATTACAGATGGGCAAGTTCATGATGTCCCTAGCAATGTTGATGATTTTGCCCCTATTCACAGCTTTATTACTGGTAAGAAAAATGAAAAAGATAGGCGAATTGTTATTTTAAAAGCTCCTAGCTATGGTATTACGGGCAAGGATATAACTGTTAGATATAAAATAGAAGATAGTGGAAAGATAGATGATAGCAAATATGCTACTATTATTATAAAATCCAACGATAATGAACCAAAAATTAATCATGTTGTAGTCGGTAAGGAATATGAAATAGATATTCCTATAGAACATGCAGGGCAAAATATTATTTCATTAGAAGTACAGCCCATAGTAAATGAGCTCACAAAAGCAAATAACAAGGCTGCAATTATTATAAATGGCTTACGCGATAGGTTAAAAGTTTTATTGGTTTCCGGAGAACCTCATATGGGGGAGAAAACTTGGCGAAGTCTTTTAGGTTCTGACCCTGGTGTTGATTTGATACATTTCACCATTTTAAGAGAGCCAAATAAAATAAACCCAACAAGGAATGATGAACTTTCTTTAATTGCATTCCCGTTTAGAGAATTATTCGAAGAAAAGTTATATAGTTTTGACTTGATAATCTTTGACCGTTATCGCATGAACCAGATTATGCCTAGCTATTATTATTCTAATGTTGCTGATTATGTCAGAAAAGGTGGTGCATTATTAATATCAAATGGTCCTGCCTTTATAGGTAGAGATTCCACAGCGAAAAGTCGGTTAAAAAATATTATCCCCGCCCTACCCTCTGGTATTGAATATAAAGGGGAGTTTACTCCATATCTTACAGAAATTGGAAAGATGCACCCAATTACGAAGGCTATTAGTGATGAAAAATGGGGGCCGTGGCTTTGGCAGGCTGATATTTTACCGTCTTCTGGTGATGTTTTAATGAATGGTCATGAGGGTAAGGCTTTGTTAGTTATTGATAGGGTTGGAAAAGGAAGAATTGCACAAATCGCAAGCGACCAGATATGGTTATGGGCTAAGAATTATAAGGGAGGAGGTCCTCAAGCAGAATTATTAAAAAGGCTTTCTCATTGGCTGATGAAAGAGCCAGAGCTTGAAGAAAATGCGTTAAATGTGCAAATAGCAGGAAATAATATAATAGTTAAAAAACGCACTATGGATAATAAAATTCCAGAAGTTGAAATGACAAAACCTGATGAAAGAAAATCGATGATAGATTTGAAAGAAGATGGCTTTGGTTGGTATAAAGGGCAATATAAAGCAGATGATATTGGTGTTTATAGTTTTGATGATGGAGAAAATAAACGTTTTGCTGTTTATGGAGATATAAATCCAAAAGAGCTTAACGATGTGGTTGCTTCTGATAAAAATTTATTGCCTGTGAGTGATAATATTATATGGTTAAGTAGCAATAAGATGCCCAAAATCAAATCAATGAAGAATTTTTCAAACAACACACGTTTTTCAGGAAATAACTGGATAGGTTTTAAAAATAACGGTAATTATTCTGTAACAAAAACAAGTAATATAAATGTACTTCCTGTTTGGTTGACTTTATTATTGCTTATTTTCTTAACCAGCTTAGCATGGTGGAAAGAGGGAAGATAGAATAAAATCAGGCATTAAAGCCGTATGTGCTTCTTATATTCCCTATCATATTTTGGATAGCAAGATAGCGGCGTGCTTTCATATTATTAATTTGAGCTTCTTTGGTATTTTCTGTATTATTTTTTATAAAATTATTAACTTCTTCGGTAGAAAATTTACCATTTTTATCAGTATCTTCAACTCCCATCCATTTAAAATTACTGTTAATTATTTTTTCTATACGATTAAGTACCTTACTTATCATTTTTCTTTGCTCTTTGCTCAAATAATTTGGTCCATCGTTATCTGATTTTTCAGTGTTATTAATTTCTGAATTATTTTTAGATTCATTGTTGTTTTCAGTAACTTTTGTTTCTTGTTTAGGGGATTGTTCTGGTGGCTGTTGTGTTTTTTGCGGTTCTGATTTTGGTTGAGTATTTTCTGTATTTGGATTATTTACGGTTTTGGAGCTTTCAGAGGACTGTTCTTTAACATTATTTTTTACAGGTTCTTTTGTTATATTATTATCTGTATTTCTTGGAACTGGTCTAAAATCTGATGTTTCTGCTTTTGCTATAGGAGATTTACCATTACTATAACTTAATTCTACTTTTTGTTTTTGTTTTTGCGGCTGTATTAAAGTTTCTTCGTTATTGTTTTGTTGTTGTAGATTTGCTGATACTGGGTCTGTTAGTTCTTTTAATTTATCATATGCTTTATTTTTAGTGTTATTAGATGAAATAAATATATCAACAACTGGCTTGTTACTATCCTGTTTTATATTATTTTTTATCTGATTTTCTTCTTTTATACCTATAGACACATAATTATTTTTGCCTTTATTTCCTGATGATGATGTAGCTGTAAGAAATGACTCAATATTAGAAAGATTTCCTAAATTTTTTATTGAAAGAGGCGTTGATGCAGGAAGAGTAGAATTTCCTAGCTCCCTAGTTTTACCAAGCT
>JALTZE010000036.1 GCA_027051315.1 Micavibrio sp. | reverse complement strand
CTGATGTAAATATCAATGAAAAATTTAAACATAAACTTGATTTTGTTGATGAAATGAACAGATGGTTTAGTGAAAATTATTTACCTAGCAACCCGCTTGTGGTTTTGGGGGATTTTAATATTGCTCCGATGGAGAATGATGTTTGGTCACATAAACAATTATTAAAAGTAATATCCCATACACCAATAGAAGTTGAGAAACTTGCAAATATGCAAAAATCTTTGAATTGGGTAGATGCTATACGCCACTTTGTTCCAGAAGATGAGAAATGCTATAGCTGGTGGTCATACAGAAATCGTGATTGGAGAAAATCAAATCGTGGAAGACGGCTTGACCATATATGGGTTACGAAACCTCTTAAACCATTCCTTAAATCATATGAAATAGATATAAATCAACGTGATGGTGAGAAACCTTCCGACCATGTACCAGTAATGATAAATTTGGATATATAGAAAGTTCCCAATATGGAATTATTTGATATAACAGACGATGATATAAAATATGAAGATAATTCATATCTTAAAGGGCTTAATCCTGAACAAATTGAGGCTGTTCAATGTCTTGATGGGGCTTTACTTGTTTTGGCTGGCGCTGGTACGGGTAAAACAAGAGTTCTAACAACAAGACTTGCCCATCTCCTAAAAAGTAATAAATGTTTTCCTAGTCAGATATTAGCAGTAACTTTTACAAATAAGGCTGCTCAGGAAATGAAAGAACGTGTATCATCATTAATGGGGGGAATAGCAATAGAAGGTTGGTGGCTTGGTACATTCCACTCTCTTTCTGCTCGTATGTTAAGACAGCATGCAAATCTTGTTGGGTTATCTTCTGATTTTACCATTCTTAATAGCGATGATACTGTACGACTTTTAAAACAGTTAATGGAAAATGAGAATATAGATACAAAAAAATTTCCACCAAAAGCAATGATGACAATTATTGAACGATGGAAAGATAAATGTAAAACACCAGATAAAATCAATATGAATGATGCGGGTGATTTAGCAAATGGCAAATTACCTTTGTTATATCGGCAATATCAACAAAGATTGAAAGAAGTAAATGCTTGCGATTTTGGAAGTCTTTTACTGCATATGATAGAGATATTAAAAAATCCAGAAAATAAACATATTTTAGACAGTTATCATAACCGTTTTAGATATATAATGGTAGATGAATACCAAGATACAAATGTCGCGCAATATATGTGGTTAAGATTGCTTGCACAAGGGGCTGGTAATATATGTTGTGTTGGTGATGATGACCAATCAATATATGGCTGGCGTGGTGCTGAGGTCGGCAATATATTGAGATTTGAAAAAGATTTTAATAATGCAAAAATCATACGGCTTGAGCAAAATTACAGGTCAACTTCAAATATATTAGATGCAGCAGATTCTATAATATCTAATAATAATGGACGTCTTGGGAAAAAATTATGGTCGGATAAGGGTCAAGGAGAAAAACTCGTCGTAAAAAGTCTATGGGACGGAGAAGCAGAAGCAAGATGGGTAGGTGAAGAAATAGAAAATCTACAACATAAGCAAATATCATTAAATCAAATAGCCATTCTTGTCAGAACAGGTTTTCAGATGAGAGAATTTGAAGAAAGATTTATAAGTCTTGGTCTACCATATAAAGTAATAGGTGGACCCCGATTTTATGAAAGAGCAGAAATAAGAGATGCACTTGCATATTTAAGAGTAGTAAATCAGCCCCATGATGACCTTGCTTTGGAAAGAATTATAAATACTCCAAGACGTGGTATAGGAAATACAACCATAAAAACTCTTTATGAGTTTGGTCGTGAAAAGGGAATATCGTTATATAGCTCAATAATACAATTAATTGAAACAGATGAACTTAGAGCTGGTGTAAGAAAAACTTTAGCTTCACTTATTTCTGATTTTGATAGATGGGCGAGTCTTTTAGAAACTGAAAGCCATTATGAATTATCGGCAAGGATTCTTGATGAATCTGGATATATGGATATGTGGAAAAATGATAAATCACCAGACGCACCAGGTAGAGTAGAAAATCTAAATGAAATGATTTCTGCTATTGCTGAATATAATTCACTTCCAGAATTTCTTGAACATGTTGCACTTGTTTTAGAGGTGCAAAATGATAAACAGGGAGATTATGCAACATTAATGACTTTACATGGCGCAAAAGGTTTGGAATTTGATTACATATTTTTACCTGGATGGGAAGATGGGCTATTTCCTTCACAAAAATCAATGGACGAAAATGGACAAAAGGGGCTGGAGGAAGAACGCAGACTTGCTTATGTAGGAATTACCAGAGCAAGAAAAAAAGTTTTTATCTCTTTTTGCAGTAATAGAAGAATGTATGGAAGCTGGATTAATCCAGTACCTTCAAGATTCATAAATGAACTTCCCGAAGAATATATAGATTCTTCATCTGAAATAGATAATTATCAAACAGGAAGGTCTTCACATTGGGATAGCTCTGGTTTTTCACCTAGTTACAAAAACAGTTCCGCAGGAATTAGCGTCACTGCAAAAGATTATCAAAAGAAAATATCATCTAAATCGAGTCACCCTTTCAAACCAGGAACAAAGATATTCCACAAGAAATTTGGATATGGTAGTGTAGTTCATGTTGAAGGACATAAACTTGATATAAAATTTGAAACTAGCGGAAATAAAAGATTAGTGGACTCATTTGTAACTCCAGTTGAATAATGTGAATATTTATTTATATTGTAGGTTATAGCTATTACTACAATTGACAGGGCTTTATATGAATAACAAATTATATATATTTTTAGTAATGTTGGTAATTACATTTCCAACATATGTTAATGCACAAACGGAAAAGATTGCCGCAGTTGTAAATGATGATGTTATATCTACTTCTGAACTAAATGACAGGGTAAGGCTGATAATGGAATCAGCGGGGCTTCCTAATAATAGTGAGATGAGAAGCAAATTATCACCGCAAATTCTAAATGAGTTAATAGATGAAAAAATAAAGGCACAAGATGCGGCAAAAAATAAAATACAAGCAAGTGATGCAGAAGTTGAGTCAGGGTTAAAACAAATTGCGGCTCAAAATAATATTCCCTTAGATAAATTTATCAAAATGCTTCAAAGTAGAGGAATTAATATAGATACTTTAAGAAATCAGGTGAAATCTCAAATATTATGGTCAAAACTTGTTACCAAGAAAATAAGACCAAATATAGAGGTAAGTGACGCAGATATAGATACTGCTTTAAGCAGAATCAAAGAAAATATAGGAAAGAATGAATATCTTGTTGCTGAAATATTTCTTCCTTTTGATAAATTCAATAAGGAGTCAGATGCAAAACAACTAGCCTATAGACTTGTTGGACAGCTTAATGCAGGTGCTGTACCATTTGGAAAACTTGCTAGACAATTTTCTGGTTCGGCAGGAGCAGACAAAGGGGGAGATATGGGTTGGGTTCAACAAGGGCAATTATCTAAAGAACTTGATAAAGCTTTGGTAAAAATGAGAAATAAATCTGTTAGCAATCCTATAAGAGGTATTAATGGTTATCATATATTATTACTTAGAGATAAAAGAAAAGTAACAAAAGAAAGCCTACCTAGTCGTGAACAGCTTCGCCAACGTATAGGAATGGAAAGGTTGGAACGCAATGCAAGAGCATATTTCTATGACTTAAAATCAACTTCTTATATAGAAATAAGATGATAGATAACCTCCCTCCCTTAAAAGAAATTGTTGAAGAATTTGGATTAAGACCAAAAAAATCATTGGGGCAGAATTTCTTATTTGACCAAAATATAACAGATAAAATTGCCCGTTGTGCAGGAGATATATCTGATTGTACGGTCATTGAAATAGGGGCAGGTCCAGGGGGGCTTACCAGGTCACTATTAAGAGCAGGAGCAAAAAGACTCATAGCAATAGAATATGATGAAAGAGCAATCTTGGCATTACAATCATTAAAAGATGCTTCACAAGGAAGGTTAGAAATTATAAATGCCGATGCATTAAATATTAATCTTTTGGAAATAGCAGGCTCTGGAAATAAGAAAATCGTTGCTAATCTTCCTTATAATGTTGGAACAGTCCTGCTTACCAACTGGCTAAAACAAATTAGAGAGAATAAAGAATCATATATATCAATGACATTAATGTTTCAAAAAGAGGTGGCACAAAGAATCATAGCAAAACCATCGACAAAACATTATGGAAGGTTGGCTATTATTTCTAATTGGCTATGTAATTGTAATAGAATGTTCGACCTTCCTCCTTCCGCTTTTGTTCCGCCACCAAAAGTAACATCATCTATTATAAATTTAATTCCCAAAAATATCGATGATAATAATCCACCATTTGAGAATGTAGAAAAAATAACAAAGGCTGCATTTAACCAAAGGCGGAAAATGATAAAATCATCTTTGAAAGATTATTCAGATATAATGGAAATGCTAAATATAGATACAAGTAAAAGAGCCGAAAACATAGATATAGAAACCTATATAGCTATAGCTTCCAAGAGCTAGATGTTTTAATATTTTGAACTAATTAGAGCCATCTACGAGACCTCTAACAAAACTGGAGAGTCCTGCGATTCTTCTTCTTTTCATACGTTCAGCATCTAAAATCATTTGTGCTTGCTCTATTGATTTTTCTATATCCGTATTAATTATTACATAGTCATATTCAGAATAATGTGTCATCTCATTAGAAGCTTTTGACATACGATAGCTTATCTCTTCATCTTTATCTTGTCCTCTTGACCTTAGTCGTCTTTCCAGTTCTGTACGTGATGGTGGAAGAATAAATAAAGTAACCAAATCATCTCTTGCTATTTCTGCAAGTTGTTGTGTTCCTTGCCAATCGATATCAAATATTACATCTTTACCCTCTGATAGAGCCTTTTCTACTGGTTTTCTGGGGGTACCATAATAATTCTCAAACACTTTTGCATATTCGAGCATATCTCCATTTTCTACATGCTTATTAAATTCGGCCATATCAGTAAAGTAATAATCATAACCATCAACTTCACCTGGTCTTCTTTGCCTGGTAGTTGCAGATATGGACATAGTTAAGTCAGTATTTTTCTCTAAAAGTTTCCTAGTAATAGTTGTTTTTCCTGCTCCCGAAGGAGAAGAAAGCACAAACATGAGTCCTCTTCTTTTTAATTCTGATACATCCATTTAAATAAATTTCCTTGCTTGCCTATCATAGTAGTTTTAAGCAATATTCTAATAGAAATCCAGTGCTAAAATAAGGAATCTATAAAATGAGTAAACATAAATCTATTTTAATAACAGGAGCAACAAGTGGTGTAGGTTGGGCTTTAGCAAAACATTATGCGAACAAGGATGTTAATTTAGTTCTATGTGGTAGAAATAGTAAACGATTAGAAGAAATATCAAAAATATGTGAAGCAAAAGGAGCAATAATTTACAAAAAAATTATCGATGTAAGAGATGAAAAAGAAATGAGCCAATGGATTTCATCAATAGATAATGAAGTAAAACTAGATTTAGTAATAGCAAATGCAGGAATATCAGCAGGAACAGGCAGTAATATTGATGAAGAAAGCCCAGAACAAATCAAAGAAATATTTGATATAAATTTATATGGTGTATTAAATACAATAAATCCGATAATTCCATTAATGAAAAATCGAAAAAATGGACAGATAGTGTTAATTAGCTCCCTAGCTTCATTTAAGGGATTCCCATCAGCACCAGCATATTGTGCAAGCAAAGCAGCCATAAGAATATATGGTGAGGCTCTAAGAGCACAATTAAAGCCTCATAACATAAAAGTTAACGTTATTTGCCCTGGATTTATAATTTCAGGTATTACTCAAAAAAATAAATTTAAGATGCCTTTTTTAATGGAAGCAGATAAAGCAGCGATAAAAATATCAAATCTTGTACAAAAAGATAAAGGAAGAATAGCATTTCCTTTTGTACCTTACTTAATCGCATGGATTTTATCTGTTCTTCCCGAATCATTATCTACATTTATAGCAATGAGAATGCCATCTAAGTAAGTTATGATTGTAATTTATTTGATATATATCAATATAATAGCGACTCTGTAATAAGTTATTAAAATAATATTAC
>JALTZE010000035.1 GCA_027051315.1 Micavibrio sp. | reverse complement strand
TAATTTATTATTTATTATTTAACTGTCTATGATTTAATAAAGAATAAAACATATTACATCAAGCAATAATTGCAACCTATATATTTTTTAAATTCAATAAAATCATTAAATCCATGATAACAAAGATTGCTATAAGCGCAATCTTTTCTATATTTTTCAATCCATTCACTATTTCCCACAGGCATAAACCCAAAATTACAATTTTGCGCCAATTTAAAATCTGTAACACTATCGCCAATAACTAAAATACTATTATTTTCTAAAGATAGTTTTTTAAATAAATAATCTCTAATCCTTGCATCAGGCTTATCAAATTCTAAATAACCAGAACCAATAACCTCATCAAAAAAGCAACAAAAATTAAGCTTTGTAACTTCTTTGATTAAATAATCATGCCTTTTATGACTTACAACAGACATACCAACACCACGCTCAGCAAGCATCTTTATAATATCTTCTGCGCCGATAAATAGCTTTAACATTCCAAAATCATTATCATTTAAAAATCTTTCAAGATACGCAAAAGCCTTATCAGCATTTTCTTTAAATATTTTTGGATAAAGCTCTTTTGCAGAAAATCTCATATATCTTTCAGCATCTTCTTCAGACCATTCTTGATACCCCATAGCCTCAAATACATCACTATGAACCTTTTTTATTAACAAAAGAGTGTCAACTATAGTTCCATCCCAGTCAAAAATAATGTAATCAGGAATTCTTTCTGGAAAAACCTCCATTTTACAAAAGCCCTACCTTGATAGAGAAAAACTCCTCAACAACCGAAGCGTCTTCTTGCCTAGAAAGAACTATAACATGGTCTTCCAATTTAAATACAGTTTCCTCATCAGGTATGATAACCTCACCTTTCCTAACCAAAGCAGCAACAACAATATTATTAGGAAGACCTATTTCATTTATTTGCCTATTTACAACACCACTATTTTCAGATAGCTCTATTTCTATAATTTCTAATGAACCATCTTTGATATTATGAGCAGATTTAATTCTTCCTCTTCTTACATGTTGCATTATAGATGACACTGTAATGAACCTTGGTGAAACTATATCATCAATCCCAAGAGAAGATATTATAGGAGAAAAACTATTCTTATTAACAAGTGTTACAACACGTTCAACACCAAGCTTTTCTACAAGAAGTGAGCTTAATATATTTGCTTCATCATCATTTGTAATCACAATCGCAGTGTCAGTATTTTCTACATTTGCTTCTTTTAAAATATCTTGACTTAAACAATCACCATTCAAAACTATAATATCTTCAAAATCTTCACTCAAAGAAACAGCCTTAGCCCTATCTTTTTCTATAACTGTAATGCTATATTTTTCTTTAGTTTCATGTAAAAGAGAAATAAAACTTCTAGCAATATTACCTCCACCCAACAATAATATTTTATGTCCTCTTTTTTCATTATGACCAAAAGCCTGCAAAATTCTTTTTAAATGAGCCCTATCAACTATAATATATACCTCATCACCAACAATCATCTGGTCATTTTCATCAGGAATTATAATATCGCCTTCCCTGAAAATATTTAATATATTAAATTTAATATCATGAAACAGACTTTTGACTTGTCCAAGCTGGGTATTTACCAAAGGACAATCTTTTTCACATTTTATACCAACAACTAATATATTATCTTCTGCCAAAGTAATAACATTAGTAGTACCAGGTGTCATAATGCGTCTAAGAATTGATTCTGCTACAGCTTTTTCAGGTGAAATAATAACATCAATTGGCATTTGTGAGCGACTAAATAGATTGAACCAAGCAGGGTCAAGATATGATTGGTCTCTAATTCTTGCTACTTTTTTAGGAACATTAAAAAGCGAATGAGCAACCTGACAAGCAACCATATTAACTTCATCACAACTAGTAACAGCAATAAACATATCAGCCTCAGATGCACCAGATGCATCTATAATATCAGGTTTTGACGCATGCCCTACAATACCGTTAACATCAAGCTCATTACTAACTTTTTCCACTATTTCAGGGTCAATATCAATAACAGTAACATCATTTTCTTCCCTAGATAGGTAAGCAGCTATATTATAACCTACCTGTCCACCACCACAAACAACAATTCTCATTCTCATACTCTTACTTTCATCTCCAATTTGGTGCTATCTTTTCAATAATTCCCAATGATTTTATCTTTCTGTGTAATGCTGACCTTTCCATACCTATAAATTTAGCAGTTTTTGACACATTACCACCAAATTTATTCAATTGCCCTTCTATGTATATTTTTTCAAATTTTTCTCTTGCTTCTCTTAATTCTAACCCCATAAATTCAACCATAGAATTACCAGATATTTTACTTGTTCCCCTTCCTCCTATTTCAGGCGGCAAATCATCAGCTGTAATAATCCTGCTATCTTTCCCATGCGCATTCATAATCATAAGCCAATCAACAACATTTCTTAACTGCCGAACATTACCAGGCCAGCTATGTGACTGGAGCATTGATATAGCATTATTATCCAAAATTATTTCTTTTACTCCATGTTTTTTTGCATATAATTTTATAAAAAAAGAACATAATTCTTCAATATCTTCTACATGCTCTCTCAAAGGAGCTATATCAATAGGCACTACATTAAGCCTAAAATATAGGTCTTGCCTAAATTCTTTTTTCTCCATCATTTCTACAAGATTTTTTGTACTTGTTGATATAACTCTTACATTAACATTTATATCATCAACTCCATTAATTCTCTGAAATGACTGTTCTTGCAAAATTTTTACAAGCCTTGCCTGAATTGATAAAGGAAGGTCAGAAACCTCATCAAGAAGAAGTGTTCCCCCATCCGCATTTTCAAATGCTCCCTTATATATTTCTCCATTTTCTTCTTTACCAAAAATTTCAGCCTCAAGTTTAAGCGGGTCAACACAAGCGCAGCCCAAAGTCACAAAAGCCATATCCTTCCTATCAGAAATATTATGTATATGTTTTGCAACAATATTTTTACCAGTACCAGCCTCCCCTGTTACTAAGACACGACTATTAGTAGGTGCAATTTTTTCCAAATTATTCTTTAAATTTGTAATTATTGTTGATTTCCCAATAATTTCATCATGCCCAACAAAAGATAATTTTGTCTTTAATTTTATATTTTCCTTTTTAAGTCTGGAATGTTCAATTCCCCTTTTGACCATTAATAAAAGCCTATCACTTTTAAATGGCTTTTCAATAAAGTCATATGCACCTATTTTGATTGCCGAAACTGCCGTTTCAATATTACCGTGCCCACTAATCATAATTATAGGAAGTTCAGGAAAATCACCATTCAGCTTTTCAAGTATTTCCATACCATCAAGCTTACTTTCCTGTAACCATATATCAAGTATAACAAGGTCTGGAACCTTTTCAGCCACACACTCAAATGCTTCATCAGAAGACGCAGCCTGACGCGTATGATATCCCTCATCAACAAGGACACCTTCCACCAAATCCCTTATATCTTTTTCATCATCTACTATCAAAATGTCAAATGACATACCAATTCACCTAAAACAACAATATTACACGAACACCAATTTCACCGTCATTTCTTTCCTTAATAACAACATTCCCATTATGGTCTTCCATAATTTTTTTGACTATAGCAAGCCCCAATCCTGTACCTTTTTTCTTGTGCGTAACATATGGTTCATACAATTTTTCAAGAGCTTCACCTTTAGGCAAACCAACACCATTATCAGTAACAGATATGAAAAACCTCTCCTTATTTTCTTCGCATACACCAACCTCTATCACAATTTCCTTATCAATTCCTGTTCTGCTATTAACCGCATCTACAGAATTTTGTAAAATATTTGAAAAAGCCTGCCTAATCTGTCCTGCATCACAATTGATAATATAATCACTATATTCATTAAATCCTTCGCACTTAAAATTTATATCAGGATACGCCTGCTTCAAAAGCAAGATAACATCTTTAATATCTGCGATTATCCTTCTTTCTTTCATCACAGGCTCGGGCATTCTGGCAAAATTCGAAAATTCATTAACCATTCTACCTATATCATCAACCGCCCGTACTATCGTATCTGTACATTGAGCAAATATTTCTTTTTCTTCTGATATTTGCTTAAGATATTTTTTCTTAAGCCTTTCTGCCGATAATTGAATAGGAGTAAGCGGATTTTTTATCTCATGAGCAATTCTACGTGCTACATCAGACCAAGCAGCCTTCCTTTGCGCCGATTGAAAAGCTGTAATATCATCAAAAGTCACTACAAGCCCCATATCAGTGTCATCAGATAAAATAACTGTAACATTAACCATAAGATTTCTTAAGCCACTTGCACCTTTGTAAGGTATTTCTTTTATAGCAGATAAACTCACAGCATCAGAAGCCTTATCAATAAGCTCATAAATATCATCACCAAACAAATTCGATAATTTATCACCTACAATATCTTCGGAACTAACGCCTAATATCTCTTCTGCTGAACTATTGATTAATGTTATAACCCCATCACTGCTTGCACCAATAATTCCCGAAGACGCCCCCGCAAGAATAGCCTCCATAAACCTTCGTCTTTGGTCCATAAGCTTGTTAGCTTGAATCAATTCATTACGTTGATTGCTAAGCTGCTCTGTCATTTTATTAAATGACCTGTTCAAAAATTCAAGCTCTTCAAACCCTTGAGCTTCTTTTATTCTAAAATCCAGATTGCCTGAACTTATATTCTCAGAAGCTAAAATAAGCTTCCCAATCGGTACAACAAGTTGCCTTGCAAAAAACAGCCCCAACCAAATAGCAGCAAAAAGCAATAAAAGAGCAACCATAACAAATATAAGAGTAATGGTAATCCTAAAATCAGTATATTTTTCCTGAAGCTCACTATATTCTTTACTTGCCTTCGTCGTGATATCAAGATGCGACAACACAGTCGGGTCAACTAACCTCCCTACGAACAAATAATAATTATTGAAATTTTCCAATTTTACCAAAGCCCGAACTCTGTCATCATTATTGGAATCAATTATAACCACTTCACCTAAATCAGCTCTGTTAAATATATCTTTAGAAAGAGTTTCAAAAGCAAAACTAAAAGTAAAACCAGTCTCCGCAACTATTTTTCTATCTTTATCAAATATAATCGCTTCCGATAAATTCCGTATCATAGAATGAGTTTGCAAAGCCTTTAATAAAGCCCCATCAGATTTATCCAATATATTAGCCTGCCTATCCAAATCATGAGCCATAGCAAGAATATCGGCCTTTATAACCTTTTGATGCTCTGCAAGATACGCTTTTGCGACTTCATGAGAAGCAGTAACAGCCTTTGTAACCCTTTCAGAAAACCAGCTTTGAACCCCAAAATGAAAAAAGAAAACAGATAAAATAACCATTATTACAGTAGGAATTATAGCAAGAACACTAAATACAAAAACCAACCTAACATGCAATGCGGAACCTGCCGTTTTAGTTCTACGCCCTGAATATAACGAAACCAAACGCCTTGCTATAACTGCTACCAAAAGCAAAAGCAAAACCAAATCAATATTCAAAATCCACAATAATTCAGAACTATTGCTACCAAAAGGATAAGCCGCAGTAAAAGCAAAATAAGTGGCAACACCTGCAATTACAGAACAAATAACAATAAGCCACGAAAGAAAAGTTCCCAAACGACTACGCTTGGAAAGACCATCTTCCCCAAGCACACGTTTATAACCATCAATACCATACAGAACCCTAAGGAAAAATTTATACAATAAACTATGTTTTCCTTTGGGACTGGAATCTTTATATGTTTTATTTGATAACAATAAATAACCTTAAAAATCTTGATTTTGATTGTTATAAGGAATATCAATTTACAGCAAAAAAAACTAGTAAAACTTATTTAATACGGAGCTTTTTCCCTAATTAAAAGACAACTCATTATGAAAGAAGCACATAAAATGACACTATATTTTGATGCACTAATTGTTGCAGCTGGCTCTGGCAAAAGAATGGGAAAAACTCAAATTCCTAAACAATATCTTCAATTATGCGATAAACCTATCATTTGCCACTCTTTAGAAAAATTTTTAACTCACCCAAAATGTAAAAGCGTAACAATAGTAATCAATGAAAATGATAAAAATATATA
>JALTZE010000034.1 GCA_027051315.1 Micavibrio sp. | reverse complement strand
ACAATAACACAACAAGTGGCAAAGAATTTCCTTTTAAGTAATGAACTTTCATACACAAGGAAAATCAAAGAAGCCATATTGGCATATAAAATGGAAAAAGCTCTAAGCAAGGATAGGATTCTAGAATTATATCTTAATGAGATTTATCTTGGTAAGGGAGCATATGGTGTTGCTGCTGCATCTTTAAACTATTTCAATAAATCATTAGAAGAGCTTACACCTGCTGAGGCAGCATATCTTGCTGCACTACCAAAAGCACCTAATAACTATAATCCTGATAAAAATTATGACGAAGCAGTAACCAGAAGAAATTGGGTTTTAGAAAGAATGGCCGAAGATGGTTATATAACAAAATCCCAAGCAGATATGGCAAAACATCTACCATTAAAAACATATAAGAAAGATGAAACAAAATTAGTTGATGCCCCATATTTTTCTGAAGAGATAAGAAAAGAACTTAAAGAAAAATATGGAGAAGAGGGTTTATATGGAGGCGGATTATTCGTAAAAGCAACCCTAAATCCTAGCTTACAGGAAATAGCAATCAAAGAACTACGTAAAGGTCTTATGGCATATGATAAACGGCATGGCTGGCGTGGTTCTATTACGTCCATAAATAAAATCGATGATATTGCTTTCGAACTTTCAAAAATAAAAAAGCCCAAAGCAATGTTACCAGAATGGAAACTTGCTGCCGTTGTAAAAACGGAAAAAAATACGGCACATATAATATTATCAGGTGGAGGAAAAGGAAAAATACTTCTTGATGATACAAAATGGGCAAGAAAACAGCTAAAAAATAGAAAACTTGGTTCAAAACCTAAATCTACAGCTGATATATTTAATATTGGTGATGTAATAATGGTTTCTAAAAAGGGAGATAATTTATATAATCTTCAACAAATACCAGATGTCCAAGGAGCAATAATAGCAATAGACCCACATACAGGCAGAGTCTTAGCAATGCAAGGGGGATGGAGCTATAAGGCATCTGTGTTTAATCGTGCTACACAAGCCAAAAGACAACCAGGTTCAGCATTCAAACCTTTTGTTTATCTAGCAGCTCTTAACAAAGGTTTTACTCCAGCTACTTTAGTTCTTGATGCTCCATTTGTTATAGACCAAGGCGCTGGTCTTGGTAAATGGCGTCCTTCAAATTATTCAAATGAATATTATGGTCCTACACCAATAAGAAAAGGTATAGAAAAATCTAAAAATCTTATGACTGTTAGGCTTGCTGATTTTATTGGAATGGAAACAATTTCTGAATATGCTGCGAAATACGGTGTTGATGAGGATATGGAGCCTTTACTTGCAAATTCATTAGGTGCAGGTGAAACAACTTTGATAAAACTTACAACTGCTTACGCAATGCTTGTAAATGGTGGAAAGAAGATAACTCCTACTTTCATTGATAAAATACAAGATAGAAGGGGAAAAACAATATTCCGCCATGATAATAGAAAATGTAAAAAATGTGGTCCAATGGTAAAATGGGAAGGGCAAGAAGTACCTGAATTGCCTGATGAAAGACAGCAGCTTGATGATGCCAGAACTGTTTACCAAACAGTATCTATGTTAGAAGGAGTAGTCTTAAGAGGAACAGGCATAAGAATAAAAGCTTTAGGTCGTCCTCTTGCAGGAAAAACAGGCACAACAAATGATTCCAAAGATGCATGGTTTATAGGATTTTCCCCCGACCTTACTGTTGGAGTGTTCGTGGGATTTGATGAACCAATATCATTGGGAAGAAGGGAAACAGGCTCATCAGTAGCAGTTCCTATATTCCGTGATTTCATGAAAGAAGCACTAAAAAATAGTCCCGCTACACCGTTTAGAATACCTCCTGGTATAAAAAATGTGAAAATAAATGCCAAAACAGGAGCAAGAGCAAAAGCAGGAGATGAAGAAGTAATATGGGAAGCATTTGTTGCAGGAACAGAACCTACAGATAAAATCTATATACTTGATGGTAAGGGAATAAGTGTTATGCCAGCTGTAAGTGGCTCTATAGAAGATTCTGCAACTACAGGAACAGGCGGTTTATATTAGGGGCAGGAATTATAGCTAATTTAAATTATTAATTAGCTATAAATGGTAATGATTAAAAGATATTTCTACTTTATTGTTAATTTATTACACGGAAGCTTAATAGTTTTGCCTGTTTCTTCATATGTAACAGTGCATTTCTGATGATTGTCATTAGATGGTGGACTTTCAGTATTAAAATCGTTGCTAGGTCCTACATATGTTGCAATTCCACCAATTACTGCTGTTGCAAATGAGGTAGCAATAGCATATTTTGCGTATAAAGACATACCTAATTTAACGTCCTTAAACCCTCTTTCTTTTACTATATCTTTAGCTATTTCACGAGAAAGATTCTTATCAAAAAACTTCCCTTTATGAAAAATCTCCAATCCTCTCAAATCAGCATAATCTAATGTTGCTATTTCTCTTTCTAGAGAAATATAACTCATTTTTGCATTTTTTAAATTAGCCACAGACAGAATAGCCCCAGATAGATCGGCCTCTCTCAGAATGGCTCCAGATAGATCAATTCCAGTCAGATCAGCCCCAGCCATAACAGCCCCTCTCAGAATAGCCCCTCTCAGAACAGCTCCAGTTAGTTCAGCCCTATACAGATTAGCCCCTCTCAGAATAGCCTCAGACAGGTCAGTCTCTCTCAGAATAGCTTTAGATAGATTAGCCCCAGATAGATTTTTAGGTAATATTTCTCCATCTCTTAGAATAAATCTTTCTGCTTCATCAGAAGTTGTATCTTCTAACCATATATTATGATGATAGAGTTTATATGCAAAACTCCCATCAACATCCACATCTCCCCATTCTTCACGCCTAAAATCATCTTTATTAACAGCCATTTTTTAACCTTCCATTTTTAATATATCCATAATAAGTTACAGTCTTTTTTATAACACCTAATAATATATCAAGTAGAATAATGTGGCTATTCAAAATTTATAGCTAATCTCAAAGATAATTCCAAGCTATAAGCTATATAACCTTGACCTTAGGACTTATTTTTTTCTTCTTCTAATATATCTTTTCTGGATAATTTTCCTATCATGGTTTTGGGTAATGCTTCGTCCCTAAATTCAAATCTTTTAGGTATTTCCATAGGAGATATTTTATCTTTTAAAAATTCTTTTATATCTTCTATGGGTAATTTTCTGCCCTCTTTTAATTTAATCCATGCTTTTACAATTTCCCCTCTGGCCTTATCAGGGATTCCAGCAACTATACATTCTTCTACACTTGGATGAAGATAAATGGCTTCTTCTACATTTCTTGGGTAAACATTATAGCCATTAGTAATTATCATATCTTTCATACGGTCTATTACATATACATACCCATCTTCATCTATTTTACCAATATCCCCAGTATGAAGCCTTCCATTTATTATAGTTTTTTTAGTGGCTTCATCATTATTCCAGTAACCTTTCATTACTTGCGGTCCTGATATACATATTTCTCCATCTCTACCAATAGGTAGTACCGTAACGCCGTCTTCTCTATCTATTATTTCTATAATAGTATCAGGAAGGGGCATTCCTATAGAACCTTCCTTATTTTCTTTACTCACAGGATTAACACATACAACAGGTGAACTTTCTGTAAGTCCGTATCCCTCAACAACGATACAACCAGTTTTTTCTTCAAAACTTTTTTTAACTTCCACAGGCAAAGGCGCACCTCCAGATATACAAAATCTTAATGATGAAAGATTATATTTATGAATATCAGGATAACTGTTAATGGCACTTAATATAGCAGGAACAGCAGGGAACAAATTTGGTTTTTTCTTATCTATTATTTTAAGAGTGTCTTTTAAATCAAATTTAGGCATACATATTATCTCAAATCCTGCTATCACACTCATATTCATAACTGCTGTCATAGCAAAAACATGAAAAAGCGGAATAATATTTAGCATTTTTTCCTGATTTTCTGCCACATACCCATCCATGCACCAATCATATGCCTGTTTTGCATTTGTGACTATATTTTTATGTGTCAGCATTGCTGCTTTTGGTATACCAGTTGTTCCCCCTGTATATTGAAATAACACAACATCTTCTGCGGGATTTATTTCAACTTTTTTATAATTTCCATCATTATCAACAATATTATGAAACCAGCTATGTCTTTTACCTTCTTTAACAGATGAAATATCTCTGAATTTAAAGCTTTTAAATAATATATTTTTAGGAAAGGGTAATATCTCTATAAAATCACATACGATAATATGATTAAGGCGAGTAGATGACAGCATCTTATGTATTTTATCATATATGATAGACAGATTTACTGTTATCATAATATCTGTTTCACTATCCTCAATCTGATTTGCAAGCTCTCTTTCTGCGTAAAGAGGATTATAATTTACTATTACTGCCCCTATTTTTGCTATTGCATAATATGCAATAATAAAATAGGGAGTGTTTGGAAGGCATATTCCTATCTTTGAGCCTTTGCCAACCCCCATATTTTGCAATCCCTTTGCCATCTTATCCGATAGGATAGCAATCTCGCTCCAGCTCCATTTTTTTCCCATAAAATCAACAGCAGGTAAGTTTTTATATTTTTCTTTGGCTTTATCTATAAGATTATATAAAGGCTCTTCTTCATATTTCTTATTCCAGGTAATATTTTCAGGATAGTTATCTAGCCACGGGTAGAGCTTGTCGTTTTTCATGATATTTCCTCAAATCAAATGATTTTACAAACGATATTATAGCCATATCAGTCCATATATCCAATCCAATAATTAAATAATACCAATTGTCATTCATTCATGAATTACAATTGGAAGCTTGCGATTGCAAGTCGTTGCCAATGCAACGGAGCCTGCGTGACGTTTGAACGTAAATAGCCTATTGAAGGCTATTTAGTATAAAGAATATACTAATGTATTTGCTACTTTACGTTGTTATAGATTTATGGAATAATACGGAGCATATTATTATTTAGGATGGAAATAAGAATTATGAGTTCCAGTAAAGATAAAGTAGAAACTTTAACTAATATCAAGGCATCATTAAAATGGTTCAATTCACCCAAAGGATTTGGATTTTTAGTACCAGAAGGTAAAAATATTGATGCCTTTTTGCATATAACAACTCTCCAAGAAGTTGGATATCATGCACTAGGTGAGGGGGCAGAGGTTATATGCTATATCGCTTTTGGTAGTAAAGGGGCAATTGTCACAAAAATAGAAAAAGTAATATCATCAGGAAATCTTCCAAATGATATGTATATGCATGACCCCGAAAATGTTAAAAGTGGAGAAATGAATGGAATAGTAAAATGGTATAAACCCGAAGAAGGTTTTGGTTTTATAATTCCCGAAGATGGTATGAAAGATGTTTTTGTACATAAAAGCTGTTTAGATAAATATGGAATAGAGAAACTGGAAGCAGGGCAAAAACTCAAAATGCAGGTTCGCGCCGTTGCAAAGGGTAGGGAAGCAACCTTAGTAGAAATAAATGATAGCAAAAAATTTGCATAAAAAATATTAAGATGGTGTTGTTAAATAAATTACTAGTATTTTACCTTTAATATATATTTTATTGCTGTATATTTATCATACTGTAATTACTTACAATTATACTGTTTGAGGTCTTGATGGTAAAATCTTTTAATATATATTGCGATGAGAGCTGTCATCTTGAAAATGATTATGCATCACATATGACCTTAGGTGCTTTGACTTGTCCTAAAGATAAAACAAAGGAGGTGTATAATCGTATAAAAGAAATTAAAGAAAAACACGATATAAGTAAATGGCAGGAGTTGAAATGGACCAAAATATCTCCAAAGAATTATAAATTATATTGTGATTTAATAGATTATTTTTTTGATGATGATGATCTCACTTTCAGGGCTATATCGTGTGCAAAGAAAAGCCTTTCACATGAAAAATACATGCAGACACATGATGATTGGTACTATAAAATGTATTTTTTTCTGTTACGCAGAATTCTAAACGATAGAAATAATTTTTATATATATCTCGATATAAAAGATACAAGGAGTGCAGATAAAAAACACACATTACATAACACTTTGTGTAATGACAAATATGATTTTAATAGGGAATTCATAAAAAATATTCAACATATACGTTCCCATGAAGTATCTTTAATGCAGTTATCAGATATTTTAATAGGTGCAGTATCATAT
>JALTZE010000033.1 GCA_027051315.1 Micavibrio sp. | reverse complement strand
CAAGATGATATTTTATCTGATTTAGCTGAAAAATGTAAGATATGTAAAGAAAATTATATTAAGCAAGCTGAAAAAGTTAGCAAAGTACGGAAAGATGCCGCTTTGAAAATTGATAAAGAAATGAGTGCTGAGCTGCCTCCCCTTAAACTAGAGAATGCAAAATTTAAAACAGAAATAATCAGAAAAGAGCAATCAGAGTGGAATGAAAATGGTATCGATAAGGTAGAATTTTTAATATCCACTAATCCTAATAGTGCTTTTGGGAGTCTGAATAAGATAGCTTCGGGTGGAGAAATGGCTAGATTTATGCTGGCATTAAAAGTTGTAATGGCTGAAATCGGCAGTGCATGTACACTTATTTTTGATGAAGTTGATACGGGGATTGGCGGGGCTGTTGCTGATGCTGTGGGTGAAAGATTAGCAAAGCTTGCAAAAAATAAGCAAATATTAGTTGTCACTCATTCACCGCAAGTCGCTTCTAGAGCTGATAATCATTGGCATGTTTCAAAAAATAACTCAAATGATGGAGTGGTAACTTCTATTTCCTCTTTGGATAATCATAAGGAAAGAAAAGAAGAAATAGCAAGAATGTTATCGGGAGCAAATATTACAAAAGAAGCCAGAGCCGCCGCAGAAAAGCTATTACAAGCGGCAGGGTAAAGCATTTGACAAATATAATATGTACATGTACAATGATAGGTACATGTCAAGGAGGGTATGTTGGATACAATAAGTTACACATCATTTAGGCAGAATTTATCTAGCATGTTAGATAAAGTTAATGAGGATCATGTTCCGATTATGATAACACGTCAAAATGGAGAGCCTGCTATAGTTATGTCTGTACAGGATTTTAAATCTTATGAAGAAACTGCCTATCTTATGGCTAGCCCTAAAAATGCGGAGCGTTTAAATGCTTCAATAATGGAAATAGAAGCAAATAATGTAATCCGTCGAGATATTATAGAAGAATGATAATATCATGGTCAAAAAATGCATGGGAAGATTATCTATATTGGCAAAAAGTTGATAAGAAAATAGTTAAGCGTATAAATCTTCTTATAAAGGATATTGCTAGACGACCATTTGAAGGTACTGGGAATCCTGAACCATTAAAACATAACTGGTCTGGTTATTGGTCAAGGCGTATTAACAAAGAACATAGGATAGTTTATAAAATATCAGATGATATGATAATAATTGCTCAATGCCGTTATCATTATTAAGTATATATAACTAATCCTAAATCGCTGCAATATCGTTGTTACTTTTATTATCATCGATAGTTACGGCTTCGCCATTTTCGTTAATTTCAACCCAGCACCAAGCGTTATCATCTTTGAACATAGTGTGGAGCAATTTATTATTCATTGCATGTCCTGCTTTAATACCGTGATAAGTTCCTATTATAGGAGCACCAGCAAGATATAAATCACCAATAGCATCAAGCAATTTATGACGAATAAATTCATCATCAAATCTTAGACCATCTTCATTCATAATTTTATCTTTTTCAAGAACGATTGCATTATCAAGAGAACCACCCAAAGCAAGCCCCATATTACGAAGAGCGTTTACTTCTTCAATAAAACCAAAAGTTCTTGCCTGTGCAAGATTATGGCGGAATGCACCATTTACCATTTCTATTTTATATGTTTGATTGCCTATTTCTGGGTGAGAAAAATCAATCTCCCCTTCAAATGCGGGACGTTTACCTATGGTCAACGATACTTTTTTATCGCCTTCTACTATTTCTATATTTTTAAGTAATTTTATGGCTCTTCTGGCTGCCATTTGAGATTTTATTCCGACTTCATCAAAAGCATTTACAAAATATGATGAACTGCCGTCCATTATAGGTACTTCCTGCCCATTTAGCTCAATTATTGCATTATCAATATGGCAACCTCGTAAAGCAGCCATTATATGTTCAACAGTACCAATTGTTGCGCCCTCTTCATTGCCGATAACAGTGCAAAGACGTGTATCAACGACCCTATCCCATTTTGCTGGAATTTGTGAATTTTTCATATCTGTACGGACAAATGATATTCCATGATTAACGGGTGCTGGCTTAACATTCATTGTTACTTCTGTTCCAGAATGAAGCCCTATACCTTTGATTGTTACTGATTTTGCTAATGTATGTTGCATTTAGTACTCTTTAATTCCTAATTTTTATTAATTATCCGCAAAGAAAATTTATAGTTTAATATATTTAGTTATGCAGCCTTTGCCACATTGTTAATATAGTGTTGCCATAGGTACTATACAAATCACTCTTTGTTACATAATGTAACAAAAAATCATGGGTTTTAATTATGTGATTTTCATTGGAAATATTTATTCTGAAATTAATTTCATTTGTCTATCAATTGCGGTTGGATATGTTGCTCCTTTTGGAGCTATTTTTTTAGCTTTTTGCCATATTCTTATTATTTCTTCTTTTGGTGCGCCTTTGGATTTTAGCATCATTCCCATACCAAATAGGATAGAACCCAACATTTCTTTTACTTCGGTATTTTCGGGATATTTATTTATAGTTTGTTCAAGCAATTTCACTGCTTCTTCTATTTTACCTAATTTTAGTTTGGTATCGGCTAGGGTTAGTGATAATTTTAAATTATCTGGATTTGATTTATGAGCAATCTCTAAATCTTGCTCAAATATTATAATCTGTCTTAATTCCGCTCTTTGACCTGTTTTTTCAAATAAAGCAGGGGCAGAGGGAATGTCAGAATGTCCTTTCCAAACATAGATTCCTATCGCAGATAAAGCTATGATAAGACCTAATATCATTGCTTTTTTTTGTTCTTTCTTTTTAGAAAATATCGGAGCAAGTACATAAAGCAAAGTAAGTGCTGTCATTATTGATGCAGGAATGATAATAGTCATAACGATTTTCCGTTATTGTTTTTAAGATAATAAAATACAATTATTCCACCAATTATAAATATTACAAAAGGAGCAAACCATAATCCGTATGTAGATGGTTTAACTGGTGGGTTCATTAAAACAAAATCTCCATATCGTTTATGAATAAAATCTATTATTTCTTGGTCTGTATTACCCTGTTTTAGCTTTTTTCTTACAAGTTTTTTTAAGTCATTTGCCATTGGCGCATCTGATTCATCAATTGTTTGATTTTGACATACTAGGCAACGCAGCTGTTTTCCTATTGATTTTGCTCTTTGTTCCAGCTTTGGGTCTTCCATTTTTATCAAGGCAGCACTAGGCTCTGCAACCAGCTTTAGTGGAATGCTTAGAACCATAAGGCAAATAAAAGTAAAAAATATCAGCCTTTTCATTTTTTTGACCGCTTTTTGATATTGTTTAATATCTTATAATATATATCAAGTGTCAGCGGTCCTGTATGGCGATATTGAATAATACCCATATCATCAACAAAAAAAGTTTCAGGAATACCATATACTCCCCATTCAAATGCCTGATTTCCTTCTATATCCTTTGCTATATTTTGATATGGATTGCCGTTTTCTTCTAAAAATCTCAATGCTGTTTTTTCATCATCATTGTAGATAATCCCAACTATATGGACGTTTTTTTCTTTTAACTTAATTAATTCTGGGTGTTCTAATTTACAAGGGGCACACCAGCTTGCAAAAAAATTAACTAATGTAATATCTTTACCTTTGAAATATTCTGGTGAGATTTGTTTATATCCTGATACGATAGGAAAAGATATTTCTGGAACTGATTTTCCCACAAGAACGCTGTCTATTACATCTGGGTTTTTACCAGATAACAAACTATTAGAGAATAATGCTAATAATAATAGTAAAATTATTATAGGAATATAATTGATTATTATGTTTTTCATTTTGTTTTACCTATAGATTTTATTCTCCCTATAAAGGATAAGACACCGCCGATAGTTATAAGAACAAAACCAAGCCAAAGCATTTGTATCAATGGGTGATAATATAGTCTTATCAACCATTTATTTCCGCTATCATCAACTGGATTGCCCAAAGCCACATATATATTTCCATCAATTGCAGTTTCCGTTGTTGATTGCTCTTCTGATGGATATATTCTTTTTTCAGGGTGAAGAATTGTTACAATCTCCCCATCTTTTTTAACTATTATATCCGCTTTATCTGAATTATAATTTGGTCCTATATTTATTTTTGTTCCAGTAAATTCTATTTCATATCCTGATAAATCTACTGTTTTTCCTTTATACATTATTTCTGTTTTTTCTATTGCTAATATAGAAGCACCAACCATTCCTATTATAGCTATTCCCAAGGCTGCATGAGCAATTATCATACCCCAAAATGAAAGAGGGAGTCCTGTAATCCTTCCTTTTTTAAAAATATCGATTAATGATGTAGCAATCAGCCATGCTCCCAAAGCAAATCCAATAAACGCCATTATAGGAGCACCGTAATAAATATATCCATATATGCCTGTAATTAAGGAAGAAAGTAGAAAAGAAATTAATATATGAGATTTTATTGATGATATTTCTGCTTTTTTCCATTGCAAAAATCCCCCTATTCCCATTAGTACTATCATTGGTATCATAAGCGGGACAAAGGTTGAGTTAAAATAAGGAGCACCTACTGATATTTGCCCTAAATCCAGCGCAGACATAATCAGAGGATATATAGTTCCTATCAAGATTGTTGCTGCTGCTGTGATAAGAAATAAATTATTGATAACCATTGATGATTCACGGCTAATTGGGGAGAAAGCCTTTCCAGATTTTATCAAATGTGAACGCAAGCCATATATAAGGAAACCTCCTATACTATATATGAATAATAGTGAAAGGATAAATACTCCTCTGGCTGGGTCAACAGCAAAAGCATGAACCGAAGTAAGTATTCCTGACCTTACAAGAAATGTTCCAAGCAGGGATAAAGCAAAGCTGGTGATAGATAAGAAAATAACCCATTTTATAAGTGAGCCACGTTTTTCCATTACTATCAAGCTATGGAGCAAGGCTGTTCCCACTAACCATGGAAGAAGTGAAGCATTCTCAACAGGGTCCCAAAACCACCAGCCACCCCAACCAAGCTCATAATATGCCCACCATGAGCCTAATGCTATTCCTGCGCCAAGATTTGTCCATGCAAATATTACCCATGGTCTTAATATTTTTGCAAAATTACGATTAATTTTACCGCTTATCAAAGCTGATATAGAAAAAGAATAAGCGACAGAGAATCCGACATAACCAAGATAAAGTAATGGTGGGTGGAAAGCTAACCCTAAATCTTGGAGCAAAGGATTTAAACCATTACCATTTATTGGCGGGGGGAAAAGGCGTTCAAAAGGATTTGATACGCTTAAAATATAAATGATTAGCCCAAAAGCAATAAGAGCTTGTATGGATAAAGCCCTTAAAAGAAGTTTTCTATCAATATTCCTAGAGAAAATTACCATTGCGGCGCTATACATGGTTAATATCGTTAACCAAAGCAGCATTGAACCTTCATGATTCCCCCAAACTCCTGTTATTTTATATAGTAAAGGTTTTTGGGTATGAGAGTTTTCTGCCACATTTAGTACTGTCAAATCTGTAATTACATATGCTGCTATTAGTGATAAGAAAGCAGCTATGGAAAGAGCCGATACGGCAATAGCCGCCCTTGATGCTATTTCAGATGTTTTAAAACTGTAATAGATTTGCAATAGTAAAATTATGCCAGCAAGGATAAGGCAGAAATGTCCAAATTCGGCAATCATTTTGTTGGGTGCCCTTTTTCTATTGCTGTTTTTTCAAGAGATTTTTTAACTTCTGGAGGCATATAATTTTCATCATGCTTTGAAAGAAGCCCAGTTGCTATGAATATATTATCATCATTAAGGTTTCCTGTAACCACAACGCCCTGCCCTTCTTTGAAAAGGTCAGGGGTTATACCGCTATATATAACATCTATGTTATTTGCGTTATCTGTTATTGTGAAATAGATTTTACCATCTGGTTTTTTATCTATGCTTCCTTCAACAACAAGCCCACCCATACGGAATGGTCTATTTGAAGGTGGAATTATTTTATTTTCTCCTAAAAGGTCAGAAGGGCTATAAAAAAAGCTTACCGTCTGATTTAAAGCGGTCAAAGAAAGAGCTATGGCTGTTCCCACCCCTAGCATAATCAATAAAATTCCAGCTATTTTATGTTTTTGTTTTTTGTGCATTTTCTTCTTTTTTTAATTTTTTATATTGGAATATTGATATGATAA
>JALTZE010000032.1 GCA_027051315.1 Micavibrio sp. | reverse complement strand
ACATAAAAATTTGACATACAAATTAATTATATGGCAATATCGTTCTTTCTTAAGAAATTATAAATATGGGAGAGTATAAATGAATAAATATGAAAAAGAAAAAGTTGCACTTCTTGGACAAGTTTTTCATGGTTATGCACCTAACAGCCGTGATAATAAAAAACCTACAGATAACAGTAGAAAAGACCAGTTAACAACAAATCAATATAGTGAATATAATCATTATGTTCTAAATTGTCGTTGCTAATATAAATAAAATTATTAAATCACATCATCAATAATGATAAACCATAAAGAACAGCAGTTTCTGCCCTTAATATATTATTACCCAAAGAAACTGCTTTCACATTATCCTTATTAAACAGCCATTCAATTTCTTCTTTGCTCCAACCACCTTCAGGTCCTGTCATATATCCTATTTCACTAATATCACTCATAGATAATATAACATTATGCATATTATCTACATCAACCCTTTCTACAGCAAATAATATATCAATATTATTATATGAATTAATCACTTTCATTAAACTATCTGGATTATGAAAGGTCGCTATATCAAGACGTTCACATTGTTCAGCAGCCTCTATAATCTGTTTATTGATTCTTTCAATATTAAATTTTCTATTTTCCGTATTTTGGGTAATTATTGGATGAAAATCTGTAACACCAAGCTCAACTGATTTTTCAATCATCCAATCCATACGATTTTTCTTTATAGGAGCAAAAAACAAATGTATTTTCCTGTTACCAATATCAGATTGTGCCCTTATCATCTCTTCAATAAGCAAAAAACATGATTTTTTATTAATTTTCTCAATCTTACAAATCCATTCCCCATCAGAACCATTAAAAACTCTTATATAATCACCGATATTTTTTCTAATCACATTTTTCAAATAATGAGCATGTGATTGTTCAAGCTCTATCACTTGCCCCAAATTTATATGGGTATTAATATAAAGTCTTGGCAATTTATATAATTTCTTTTTATATTCACTCATATGGCAAAAGAAACAGAAAATCACCAAAATGACAAGTCGGATATTAAAAAAACCAGCTTGATAATAAATATTTTACCAAAATGGGCTCACCCCTATGCTTATCTATCAAGAATTGATAGGCCTGTAGGTATATGGCTTTTACTTATTCCATCAATATGGTCAATCCTACTTGCTTGCAAAGGCTTTGCAGGAATTGGGTTACAAGAAATAACTATAATAATATTATTTACTTTAGGCTCTATCACAATGAGGTCAGCAGGCTGTATTATAAATGATTTATGGGATAAAGAATTTGATAAAAAAGTTGAAAGAACCGCCAGCAGACCCCTCGCCTCAGGGGAAATAACAACAAAACAAGCAATAAAGTTTCTCATAATATTACTACTAATATCACTTGCCATATTACTACAATTTAACAAAACCACCATTATTCTAGGGATGTGCTCAATAATATTGGTAATAATCTACCCACTTATGAAAAGATGGACATGGTGGCCGCAAACATTTCTTGGTCTTACCTTTAACTTCGGAGCATTAATGGGATATAGCGCAGTTACTGACGAAATATCAATATCATCAATATTACTCTATATCGCAGGAATATTATGGACTATGGGTTATGATACCATATATGCCTTTATGGATAAAAAAGATGATGAGATAATTGGAATTCGTTCAACCGCCCGCTTACTTGATGTAAATGCCAAACCATGGATAGCTGCTTTTTACTCTGTAACTATTTCTGCACTAATTCTAACAGGAATATTATCAGGAGCCAGCTTCATATTCTTTATTATCATACTTGCAGGTGCAATTCATATGATTTGGCAGCTTACATATTGGAAAATTGATAATTCTTATAAATCACTAAAAATCTTCAAATCAAATCGCGATTTTGGAATTATCATTATTATTGCTTTTCTTTTTATATAATTAACTATGAGCCTAACCACCATACAGATTTCTTAGTCTTTGCTCCGCTATAACTAGTATTGAAAGGTCAACTTTTGCATTTTTCCTTATCTCATCGAACATTTCTTTTATTTGCACTGCCTGATGACCACGTTTAGCTAACCATTCAGAAACAGTTCTTTCATTCACAGTTTTTTCATCATTAAGTATGCTTATAGTAAGCCCAGCCTGACAACCATAAAGATGGTCAATAATACCATCAAGCGCATCTGATGACCATTTCGTATCACCTTTAATATATTTAGCTTGCTTCCTTAACCAGTTAATATGGAAATACTCACCTAACTCAAAATATATTTTAGCCGTATGTTTAATAGGAGCATTCCTATCATTGGCAATTCTAATAATATCAAAAGCAGATGATAATACAGGCATAAGAGCAATCTGCTTAGCAAGTTCTTCAGGCAAACCATCTACCTGCCATGCTTTAACTCTCATATCAATTTCTTTTCCCAAAGCTATATCTATAGAACTATTAAGCGTTTTCTTAAGCTCTCTTACCCCCCCACTAAACAGCTTCACATCTTTATCTAAATCAATATCACGCCCTAATCTTGTAAGGAACCATATTACCTCACGTTCAACAGTTCTAGAAATTTCATTCATGGCACAAAGCTGTACTTTAGCAGGAATTTTATAATCAAGAGCCTCAATCTGCTCAAAAATAGGCTTTAAATCAAAAGCCTCTTTTACAACAAAATAAGCAACCGCAATATCGGCAACAGATGCCCCTGTTTTATCTTTCTTTTCTTGAACAAAAGTAAGACCAAGCCTATTAACAAGACCATTACTCATAGTCGTTGCAATAATTTCACGCTTCAACATATGCTTATTAATTTCTTTTGCGTATTTTTTATGCAAAAGCGAAGGAAAATAATCCAACAACCATTTTAAAGAATGGTCATTATCAGGAACATCAGTTTTAAGCAACTCTTTGATAAGCTCAATCTTTGCATAGGCCTGAAGTACCGAGATTTCTGGTCTTGTAAGCCCTTTACCCCGTAATTTTATTTCTTCTATTTCTTCTTCACTAGGAAGCACCTCAAGCTCCCTATCAATAACACCCGCTTTTTCCATTTTTTCTATAAATTCAGAATGATGCTGTAAATTATCTACAGCATTTAACTCCATTAATGATATAGCCTGTGCTTGTTGATAGTTATTACGCAAGACATGCTCAACAATTTCACCTGTCATTTGTTCTAAGATTTTATTACGCTTGCTAATATCAATTCCTTTAGAAGAATCTTCCATTATATCTGTAAATAATATTTTTATATTCACTTCATGGTCTGATGAATCAACTCCTCCAGAATTATCAATGAAATCTGCATTAACCTTACCGCCATTTTTTGCAAATTCTATTCTTGCAGCCTGTGTAATAGCAAGATTTGCACCCTCTCCAATTACTTTTGCTCGTAATTCATTTGCATTTATACGTAAAATATCATTTGTCTTATCACCAACATCGCTATTACTTTCCTTGCTACTTTTTATATATGTCCCAATTCCACCAAACCATAAAAGGTCAACTTTTGCTTTTAACATATATCTTATAAGGTCATTAGGACTTAACTCATCTTCGGTAATATTAAATTTCTTTTTTATTTCCTCGGTTAATTTCAAGGATTTATCCGACCTATTAAATATACGCCCACCTTTTGAAAGCTTCTTAAGATTATATTCGTCCCAACCTTTAACATTATCAAATAATCTCTTTCTCTCAGCAAAACTAACAGCAACATCAGGATTAGGGTCACAAAAAATATGAAGATGGTTAAATGCTCCGATTAACTTAATCTTATCCGAAAGGAGCATTCCATTACCAAAAACATCTCCGCCCATATCACCAACACCAATTACATCAAATTCCGTTGTTTGTGTATTATGATTAAGTTCTCTAAAATGACGCTTAACTGACTCCCAAGCCCCACGTGCTGTAATCCCCATCTTTTTATGGTCATATCCAGCAGAGCCGCCCGAAGCAAAAGCATCACCTAACCAAAAATCATAATCAAGAGAGATAGAATTTGCTATATCAGAAAAAGTTGCAGTGCCTTTATCCGCAGCAACAACCAAATAAGGGTCATCACCATCTATACGAACAATGCCTTTCGGCGGTATTACTTTATTACCTTTTCTATTATCAGTAATATCCAATAAACCACGTAAGAAAGTTTTATAACATTCAATACCCTCTGCTATATAAGCATCTCTTCCACCTTCTTTTGGTGGCTGTTTAACAACAAAACCTCCCTTTGACCCCATAGGCACAATTACAGCATTTTTAACCATCTGTGCTTTCATCAAATCTAGAATTTCGGTACGGAAATCTTCATGCCTGTCAGACCAGCGCAATCCCCCTCTAGCAACCTTATCTCCACGTAAATGAATACCTTCAATTTTCGGAGAATAAACATATATTTCCCTATAAGGTTTAGGATTTGGAAGAAACGAAACTGACTTACTATCAATCTTAACAGAAATATAACTTTTCTTATTACCATTACTATCTTTAAGAAAATAATTAGTCCTTAACGTAGCATCTATTACACTAACAACACTTTTTATTATCCTATCAAAATCCAAAGAATGAACATTTTGCAAATCATTTTCTATGCCATTTTTTATATTATTATATTGCTTATCTCTACTACCTTTAAGCTCAGGATTATGTCTAGTTTTAAATAAATCGGCAAGTTTCCTAGCAATATGAGAGTTTTCTGTAATAGCATTTTGCATATATTCAAGAGAATATGGTAAATTTGCTTGCCTTAAATATCTCAGATACATTCTTATAATTGATATTTCACGCCACGTCATATTACCAAGTATAGCAAGCTGATTCAAAGAATCATTCTCAGCACGATTATCCAAGATTGCAGATAAAGCATTCACAAATATATCTTTAATATCTTTTATCTCAACATGCTTATCAGAAAGAATCTCCATTCTAAAATCATTAATCCATACACAACAATCAACATCCTCAGGAGATATTTTATATGGTATTTCAGAAATAACCCGTAAACCCATATTTTGTAATATTGGTAAAATATCAGATAAAGCAAAAAAATTATCCTTATTATATATTTTCAACCTTACCTTAGTAATATCTTTTGGTCTGAATAATTGAAGAGCAATTTTCCCAGTTCTTATCACCTCTTCTATTTTTTCAATATCCATAACAGCATGATGAGGCTTAAATCTATCCTGATAAGCAACTGTAAAAGCATTAGAATAACGTTTTATATAATATAATGATTTATCTTCCACCTTATATTGCGAATATATAGTATCTGCAAATTTTTCTGACCATGACCTGCTTGCTTCTTGTATCTTACTTTCAAGAGCCTTTCTATCATAATCTAGCTTAAGATCACTTTCCTTTTTTGATATTATAAATAAAACCCTAGCAAGAGGTGAATCATCTAAAGTCGTATGAAAATTCGTACATTTTCCGTTTAATTCTGACTCTAAAATCTTTTGTATATCTATTCTTATATTAGTATTAAAACGATCGCGTGGTATATAAACCAAACATGATACATATCTCCCAAAAGGGTCAGGACGAGTATAAAGAGCCACTCCTTTCCTTTCTTGAAGACGCATTATACCTTTACATATCTCAAATAAATCTTCTTCCGATATTTGGAATAATTCATCTCTTGGATATTTTTCCAAAATATGTTTTAACGCTCTATATTCATGGCTATTAGGACGGAATTTAGATATTTCCATTACCCTATTAACTTTATGAGATAATAAAGGAATATCCTCTACCGACCTTGAATATGTAACAGAAGTAAACAAACCTACAAATATATTTTCACCAATAACATTACCCTTATCATCATATCTTTTAACAGCAATAGCATCCATAGGAACGCATCGATGTACAGTAGACCTTTTATTAATTTTCGATACAGTAACAGGAGGCATATTCATTCTCAGCTCCTGCATATAATCTGATAAACCATCTCTATTAAAATTTATATATACAGGTTTCTTCTCATCACTTAAGACCCCAAGCGATTCCCCCTTTATTATCTCACTTATTACCTTATCTTTTTTCTGAGAAAGATTATATTTCCTATAACCAAGTAAGGTAAAATTATCATTATATAAATAATCTAGAAAAGATTTATATTCCTCTATCGGATATTTTTTAGGAGCATTTTTTAAAGATTCCTTGCTTTTCAGAATCTCCTCACGCATTGCCCTCCAATCTCTCGTAGCATAAGAAACATCATCGACAACACAATGCAATATATTTTCAAGACTCTTAGCATCTTGCTTATGCAATATATTT
>JALTZE010000031.1 GCA_027051315.1 Micavibrio sp. | reverse complement strand
TTCAAGTTCTATATCATGAATATTTTTCCCATGAAGCATATAAAAATGCTTAATAGAAAAGTAATTCATATTAATGATAGCAAGCTCCACATCATTCCAGTCAAGATTTGAAAAATTTTCTACTTTTCCAGATTTAGAGTTAGGAAAATCACCATTTGATAATCTATATTGCTCAGCCAGATTCAAGATAAGTTCTCTGGCAATATCATGTATATTACGGTTGTTAAATTTTTTCTTATTATCGGTTATGTGGCGACTTAAATAATTCCAAGTAACATCACCTAATTCCCCTATCTTATCTTTACTAACAACAGGTAATGATTTATTTCTTGCTATATTGTTTATAATAATATCGTGTATATCTTCTAGATTAAAATTTTTCTTACTTACGCAATAAAAATCAAGCTTTTCATCACCATCACAGCCAAAATTTTTATAAATATCTCTTATATGACACCATTTTATTTTATTTGATGATGGAATATAATCATCCAGATTATCAAGAGGAGGACTGTGCATTAAATCATAATAAGCTGCAGCCTCTGAATAAACCATTTTATCAAACATTTCTATATTTGCAGATATTCTATCTTCCAAAGGAATATTGTTAAACCATATGCTCCAATATTTGTAATTATCATTTTTTGCTTTTACATCAATTTCATTCGGCCATTTTCCATTTTCTAAAAAATACCGATATGCATAATCAAATGCTGCATCTTTTGATATTGTTTTGTCTAAAACAATATATTTTTCTGCATATTCTACTGTTGATAGTTCTGCATATTCAGATGGATGTTTAGAAAGAGTTGATAATAATACATTATTAAGAATAGATATAAATTCAGCCCTATTATTGCTGTTTATTTTCGTTATACCGCTTACATGTTCATCAACATCTTCATATGTATATGAAGACCATACACCTACATTATAAATTTTATTTGATACAAAAACAGGATTTCCAACATAATTGCTTACAGCTATTTGCATATTTATTTTTGGAATATCAATAAGTTGATAAGAGCTATATTTCACATCATGTAATTTTCCAGAGCTTATAACAACCATATCATCTAGATAAATACCAATATTCGAAAGCTCTTCTAGTGTCCATGATAATTTTGGAACAAAATCTGTTAAAACGGGGCTATAATATAATTTTACTTCCTTTTTATTATTATGTGATGTACGTCCTAATATATTATTATCACAATATATTACCTCTATTCCCGAAGCAGCAAAATTGAACGAATCAAGAGAGGTGATTTGTCTATAAAATTCGGAAGTTACTTCTTTCATCAAAGGAAATAATTTTCGAAGTTGACCACCAAAACGAATATCATATTCTGGTTTTTCAGCATATTTAGCAATAGCTTCTAAAAAAGGGTGATTGTAATTTGGATAATCATAAGCCAGCTCTTCAATGGCAGACAGCACATTGAATAAGTTTTTATAACTTATCTTTGAACCATCAAAACCATCTGTTACGGCATCAAAGCTAGACCTGACTTTGTTATATCTAGTCAAGAAATCAGCATTTTTCTGCCTTTCTTCAGCAGTAATAGCACTTGTTTTTCTAGAATATATCATGCATAGTTTTTAATATAAAACTATAGTTATGTCAAACTATACTATTGCATATTAGAAAGAAAATGGTAGCGGAGGAGGGACTTGAACCCCCGACACAAGGATTATGATTCCTCTGCTCTAACCTGCTGAGCTACTCCGCCAATTGGATTGTGTCTATCAAGATGGGCTTTATCGTATTTTATATCATTTTTGTCAAGTATAAATATGCATAAAGAAAAAGAAATAGCTATATAATCCAGCCACCTCCAATTACCCTGTTACCTATATAGCAAACAGCAGCCTGACCAGAGGAAATACCATATTGAGGGACATCAAGTATGATTTCTGCATTTTTATTTTCTTGTATAATCAATTTTGCTTTTGCAGCCTTTGATACAGAGCGTAATTTAACCTCTACATCTATTTCTTTCCCAATATCATCATCTATCAGCCAGTTACAATCTGATATAAATATCTGTTTTTTAGCCAAATCTTCTTTAATCCCAACAATTACCTGATTCTTATCAGCATTAACTCCAACAACATAAAGAGGTTCATTATTTTTTGTTACTCCGCCCCCTATGCCTAAGCCTTTTCTTTGTCCTACCGTATAATGTATTATACCTTTATGTTTTCCTAAAATATTACCTTTTAAATCTACTATATCCCCTTCTTTTTCTGCCTCAGGGTGGATTTTTTTTACTACGGAAGCATAATCACCATTTGGAACAAAACATATATCTTGGCTATCTGGTTTTTCTGCATTCAAAAGCCCCAGCCTTTTAGCTTCCTGCCTTGTTCTTTCTTTATTCCACCCACCTATCGGGAATCTTAGAAAATCAAGCTGTTCTTGTGTTGTAGCAAAAAGGAAATAGCTTTGGTCTTTACCATTATCAATTCCACGATGAAGCTCTGCTTTACCATTATTAACTATTCTTTGAATATAATGCCCAGTTGCCATGCAATCAGCCCCTAATTCTTTGGCTGTTTCCAACATATCTTTAAATTTTACAGTTTGATTACAGGTAATACATGGGATAGGAGTACTGCCTTGCATATAAGCATTTGCAAAATCTTCAATAACTGACTCTTTAAAATTATCTTCGTAATTAAGTACGTAATGAGGAAATCCAATTCTATCTGCAACTATTTTTGCATCATATATATCAATGCCCGCACAGCACGCACCTTTGCGTTCAATTGCTGCGCCATGGTCATAAAGCTGTAGAGTTATCCCAACTACATCATATCCTTGTTCATGCAAAAGGGCAGCAGTAACCGAAGAGTCTACCCCACCCGACATAGCAACTACAACCCTTGTATCTTTGGGTTCTTTATCAAATCCTAAGCTATTCATGTGTAATTTTATATATGTTTAGATGGAAAAAAAGCAAGCATAAACTATATTCCCTATATTTTTGGAGGTGCCCACCCAACCAAATTAGCCATATTAGATATATTTTGTGGAGTTTGCGCCAAATCAAGTTCAATATCGATGGATTTAATCCATTCATATAATTGCTCATCATCAGCATAATATGCTATTATAGCTGTATAATAATTATCTAACATAATTACAAGATTCTCACTTTCAATATCGGTGCTTTCGAATAAACTAGGTACTTCTTTAAGGTCTTTACACATTTTTTCAGTAATATTTTTTCTTATCCCTGTGCGTATGCAATCATATAGAGTTTTTATAAAATCTTTTCTTATTTGTGAATATGAACTATATATTTTATCACTTTCATCATCATAATACTCTGTATATTTAGCTTCCGCCGATACATTCTCATCAATATATTTATCTTCATCAAGAGAATCTAATTTATTATGTTCTGACAAAAATGCTTTTCCATAAAGACGCTCTACAATTTCTTTCATATTTGGGTTACCATCAAACAGATGATTCGCCATAGACCACATTCTTGAACCAAGCTTGTTAAATCTATCTTTTAGCCTTTTATTTTCTTTATTTATAGCAAGATGCCAATCTTTAAAAGAATACGGTAACATCTCCGTAGAATATACACCTTTTTGCTCAGTTACATCTTCGTAAAGAACATGTCTAATATTTGAAATGATAGAACGAGCAAGTGTTTTATATGTCAGTTTGGATACTTCACTATCCAGTATGGACATTACGTCTCCAATTGCATATGTTGCTTTTTGAGAATCATCAGAATCATACCTATTGCTCCTGCTAACATAAAGCAATGCTCTAACAAGATTGCCATCAATTATTTTAGTTCTTTGTGAAATCATATCAGCGGGGTGAATTTTTACAGCTTCACAAAATTTCATAATTTGCTCAACGGAAAATCCATTAAGCTGAGCTATAGAAAATTCAGCTACATTATTTATTCCCATTTTTTGTAAAATCTCATGCTGATTAAGTTCAAGGAAATCAATAATTTGTAAAAATGGAATAATCCCTGAGTTCATAGCCTCTATTGCCTGAATAAAGCCTCCTTGTCCTTTTTTAAGCAAACTACCACTATCATAAAATCTTTTATTCATATCAATGCGTTCCCTGTCCTTTATATTTCTTTACAACTAATAACTTTTTTATGAAAAGTCAATATGCAATTATCTTTGAGATTAACTATATATGAACTTAACTATAAAATTCTGTACAAAAGATATCTATATTGCTATTTAAAACATCTTAAATAATTAAATAGCAACAGGAAGAAACAATATGGCTGCTTTTAAATCTGAATTTATGAATATTATGCAACAACGTGGATTTATAGAGCAATGCTCCGATGCCGAAGCTTTAGATGCAAAATTAATGGAGGGTGTTCAATCTGCCTATGTTGGGTACGATGCCACTGCTGATTCTCTCCATGTTGGTAATCTTCTTTCTATTATGATGCTATATTGGTTTCAGCAATCAGGACATAAACCCATAACCTTAATGGGTGGTGGAACAACAAAAATCGGCGACCCTAGCGGTAAAGATACGCAAAGACAACTTATCTCAGATGAAAAAATTAATGAAAATATAGCAGGAATTAAAAAAATATTTTCACAAATTTTAAAATATGGCGATGGCGAAACAGATGCAATAATGGTCAATAATAATGATTGGTTATCAGAGCTTAAATATGTCGATTTTCTTCGTGATTATGGCCGTCATTTTTCTGTAAACAGAATGCTTTCCTTTGAATCGGTTAAACAAAGACTAGACAGAGAACAGCCTCTATCTTTTCTTGAATTTAACTATATGATTTTTCAAGCTTATGATTTTTTAGAGCTTAATCGTCGCTATGATACTATTTTGCAAATGGGCGGTAATGACCAATGGGGTAATTTGATTAATGGGGTAGAGCTTACTCGTCGTAAAGATTCAAAACAAGTATTTGCCCTAACTGTTGGACTTTTAACAACGGCATCAGGTGCCAAAATGGGTAAAACAGCAGATGGAGCAATATGGCTAAACGCAGAAAAATTAAGCCCATATGATTATTATCAGTTCTGGAGAAATACAGAAGATGCAGATGTAATTAAATTTATGAAGCTTTTTACAACTTTACCAATGGATAAAATAGAAGAATATTCAAAACTAGAAGGGGCACAAATAAACGAAGCTAAAAAAATACTTGCTTTTGAGGCAACAAAATTCTGTCATTCGGAAAAGGCAGCAAAAGAAGCAGAGGAAACAGCCAAAAAAGTTTTTGAACAAGGTGGAGTAGGGGGAGAACTGCCAACAATCACAGTGGATAGCAATCGTCTAGAAACAGGTATTTCTATTGTAGAACTTTTGTGCGAAAGTGGACTTGTTTCATCAAAAGGTGAAGCAAGAAGACTTATCAAGGGCGGCGGCGCAAAAATTAACGGTCAAAAGGTAGAAAATGATAGCATAACCTGCTCTACCAAAGATATAAGCGATGGTATTATAAAACTCTCCGCAGGTAAAAAGAAACATGCCTTGGTAAAAATAGGATGAACTTATTTAAATAGGGTAAGTAAATTTCTCCTTACAAAATGAGTGTTATCTCTCATCATTTTTGCTACATCTACAGCCCAAGGAGCATTGTTAACAGAATATAGATATGCATTAAGAAGAACTGTATTTTTAACCGTATGTTGTAGCCTAAGTCCAGGAATTTTACCTTCTAAATATTTATATCTTTCATATGAGCTCACTAAATGCATGCATGATTTTATTTGCGGAGCATATATTAATCCTTCTGCATGCTCAGGAAATTTTACATCCATATAAGTTTTTCCATTTACATCCATAGATACGGCACATATAGGAGATTCATTATTTCTTATTGGTTCTAAATACTCAAAATGTGGGGTATCATTATTTTCTTTAAAACGCAAACTTAAATCAAAATCCAACTGTCTACCGTTCACATTTTTATATCCTTTAAGGTTGGCAGAATGTGGTCGTTTTTTTATAAGATTAATTAATATGCCAGTTCTTTCTTGGAAAAAAAGGGAAATTTCTTCACTTGGTTTATATGTACCTGTATCTAGCTGACTAATAGTATTAAAAAGCTCCCTCACTTTAATATCTTTACTTGTTCTTAGTCTAATATCAAGGTCATTAAACTTTGGTAAGTTTAAAAATATATCACGTAAAGCCCCGCCAAATAAAACAGGATTAGCAAAACCTGCACCAGCAAGTACCCCCAATTCTCCAGCAAGAAAAGATGGATATTCAAATGGAATATCACTAGTAAATTCACGATTTGTACTTAAATCCTTTTGTTTCATGATAATCTTAATACCATACAATTTAGATT
>JALTZE010000030.1 GCA_027051315.1 Micavibrio sp. | reverse complement strand
GGTTTTAAGCCATGACAAAAAGCTAGAAGATTTTTTTGAATAATCTCCATTTTTTACTTTCTTACTTTTTGTATTTTTTGAAAACATACTAAAGGAACCTAATTAAGCAATTGCTTTTTTCTTATTTTGCCTTGTATTTGTTTTTATGTCTACCCCTACCGCATCTGAAACAGAAGAAAAACCATCATTTTTCAATAATTGAGCAAGTTCATTACATATTTTACGAGCTACATAAGCCCCTTCATATACCATAGCAGTATAAAGTTGAACCAAAGAAGCACCAGCACGTATTTTATTATAAGCATCTTTACCATCAAATATACCCCCAACACCAATTATAGGGATTTGCCCATTTGTAAGTTCATAAAAATTGCTAATTATTTGTGTTGATTTTTCTGTAAGTGGGCGCCCCGATAAACCGCCTTTTTCCTTTGCAAAATCATCTGGAAGGTAATTCGGCCTATCCAATGTAGTATTAGTAAGTATCAACCCATCTATTTTAGATTCTAAGGCAGCCTCAGCAAGCTCTTGTTGCTGCTTTTCATCAAGGTCAGGAGCAAGCTTTACCAAAAGAGGAGGGGGGAAGTTACCACAAGATTTTTTTCTTTCTTCTATTATCTCTCCCATAAGGTCGGTAAAAGCAGATTTTTCTTGTAAATCCCTTAAACCAGCCGTATTAGGTGAAGATATATTGACAGTAAGATAATCTGCCATAGGGGCAAGCATTCTAACCAACATACGATAATCTTTTGCGGGTTCTTTTTGCTCTTTATTCATGCCTATATTAAGCCCAACAACCCCAGTCATTCTAGGTTTTTGTTCTAAAAACTTTTCCAAATTTTGCTTGAATATACCAATACCATCGCTTGGAAAACCCATTCTATTTATAACGGCATTATGTTCAACACATCTAAAAATTCTTGGGGTTGGATTTCCTTTTTGAAATTTTGGGGTAACAGTGCCAACTTCGACAAAACCAAAACCCATTTTCAGCATAGGAGCAATAACTTCTGCATTTTTATCAAATCCAGCAGCAAGTCCAACAGGATTTGGGAATTTTCTATTCCATAATGATGTAGCTAAAATATCGTCAGCTTTAAAAGAAGATAATATAGGCAAATTCTTCAATATTTTGATAGCCATCTTATGAGATTTTTCAGCATCAAATTTGAATATCAAAGGGCGTATTAGCTTATACATCTTTTTTATCCATCTCTATTATGTATTTCATACCAACTTTCATATAATTCCAGCCAGTTATAACAGTTAAAACAGCAGCAATGGTAATACCCCATTGCCCTGTTTCTAGGACATATGGATAAACATCAACTCCATATTCACCCATTATCAAAAATCCCAAAGCAAACATCTGGATGAAAGTCTTCCATTTTGCAAGTTTAGAAACAGGTATCTGTATATTTTGAGGACCTAAAAATTCCCGTAATCCAGAGATAAGAAATTCCCTCATAATTATCACAATAGCGGAAAGTGTCCACCACCCATCTATTTTACCAAAGCTGCAAAGCGCAATCAGCAAAGCAGCAACCAGTAATTTATCAGCAATAGGGTCAACAAATTTACCAAAAGCAGAAGAAAGATTCATTGTACGGGCAAAATAACCATCAAAAAAATCAGTAACCGCCGCCAAACTATAAAGAGCAAGGCAAGTCCAAGCAGCCCATGGCTCATCTATATAAAAAAGCCCGATAATAAAGGGGATTAAAACCACCCTAAAAACAGTAAGAATATTTGGTAGATTCCACATAAATTTAATAACCTTGCAATTTATTTAATTAAAGTCATGTTTTTACACAAAACCTATAAAAATACAAAGATTATTTACAATCTGTAAATATTTCCAGATAAAATCAGATTCTATCTAGAAATATCTATATAGCTAATCAATGGACAATGGTTAGATTTAGAGAATTAATAAAAAAAACGGAGCTATTAGCTCCGATAATTAATGAGTACTGACTTTAAATAAATAAAACTTTATTAACCAGCTTTTTTGCTTTTATCTTCTGCTGGGTCACGAAGCACATAACCACGCCCCCAAACAGTTTCAATATAATTATCTCCACCTGCGGCATCTTCAAGTTTTTTACGAAGTTTGCAAATAAACACATCTATAATTTTAACTTCTGGCTCATCCATTCCGCCATATAGATGGTTAAGAAATACTTCTTTGGTAAGAGTAGAGCCTTTTCTTAAAGATAAAAGCTCAATAATGCTATATTCCTTACCAGTCAAATGTAAAGGTTTTCCATCAACTTCTACTGTTCTTGTATCAAGATTAACACGAATTTTCCCAGTTACAATTTCACTTTGAGCATGTCCTTGTGAACGTCTTACTATAGCCTGAATACGGGCGATAAGCTCTCTTTTATCAAAAGGTTTTGTAAGATAATCATCAGCACCATAGCCAAGCCCTTTAAGCTTATCATCAAGGTCAGAAAGACCCGAAAGAATAAGTATAGGTGTTTCAACCTTTGCCGCGCGAAGCTGTTTCAAAACCTCATACCCGTCCATATCGGGTAACATTAAATCAAGTATTATAATGTCATATTCATATATTTTGCCAATTTCCAGACCATCTTCCCCTAAATCTGTGGTATCCGTGATATACCCCTCGGATTTTAGCATTAATTCTATACTTTTTGCTGTAGAGCTATCATCTTCGACTAATAAAACCCGCATTAGATTTATTCCTATTATGTTAATATTTGTTAACCTTCGTTAATATTCTATCAAAAATAGTTAATATTAACAAATGCTTTTATTTGATATATATTAAAAGTAATGAACTCTACCTCTAACACAGTGAAAATATCCTATGGACAGATTATACGAACAGGCAGCAGCATCAATATTAACAGTGCCAGACCACGAAGTTTTTGCCTCAGTAACAAAAATATTAGGACTTTTAATAGAAATAGCAGGATTTGGCAAAGATATTTCCATAGGTTCAATCGTGCATTTAAGACCAGACGATAAAACTGATATTCCTTGCGAAGTGGTAGGATTTAGAGAAAATCGAGCTCTTTTAATGCCTTTTGGCTCTTTGGAAGGGGTAGGTCTAGGCTGCAAGGCAGTAATCCAAAAAACAAAACCTGTAATATGCCCTGATGAAAGATGGTTAGGTAGGGTAATAAACGCTCTTGGTCAGCCTATCGATGGTAAAGGTCACCTCCCTCACGGAGGAATACCAATAGCTTTAAGAAATACAGCACCACCAGCCCACGCCAGAACAAGAATGGGAAAACAACTAGACCTCGGAGTGCGGGCAGTAAATACTTTTACCGCTTTGGCAAAAGGTCAAAGAATAGGAATTTTTTCAGGCTCAGGCGTTGGTAAATCAGTTCTTCTTTCCATGATGGCAAAATATACCGAAGCAGATATATCAGTTATAGGGTTAGTAGGAGAACGTGGAAGAGAAGTTCAAGAATTTCTAGAAGATGATTTAGGAGAAGAAGGGCTAAAACGCGCAGTTGTAATAGTCGCAACGGGAGATGAGCCAGCATTGATGAGAAGACAAGCAGCCTATATGACATTGGCTGTATCCGAATATTTTCGTAAGCAAGGTAAAGATGTACTTTGCCTTATAGATTCAGTAACCAGATTTGCTATGGCGCAAAGGGAGATAGGACTATCAGCAGGAGAGCCACCAACTAGCAAAGGTTATCCTCCAACAACTTTCGGAGAATTAGCAAGACTTCTGGAACGAGCAGGCTCAGGAATAAAAGGAGAAGGAACAATAACAGGTCTATTCTCTGTCTTAGTAGAAGGAGATGACCATAACGAACCTATATCAGATGCGGTAAGAGGAATAGTTGACGGTCATATAGTAATGGAAAGACAAATAGCCGACCGTGGCAGGTATCCAGCAATAAATGTTCTAAAATCTGTTTCAAGGTCTATGCCTGCTATATTCAATGACCAACAAAATGCAGTAATTGTCAAAGCCAAACAAATAATATCCTCATATGAAGATATGGCAGAGCTCATACGTCTTGGGGCTTATAGAAAAGGCTCAGATCCAAAAGTAGATGAAGCTATAAAAATATATCCAGAAATTGAAAATTTTCTATCCCAAAATAAAAATGATAGAACAGAGATAGAAGAAGGCTTTGCCGAACTAGCTAGGATAGTTGGAATGCCTTACGGAGAAAATCATAACTCAAATCTTCATCCTCAACATCCCGACCACCCAAATAATAAGAGATAAAATATGGCAGACCTTGAATCTCTTATAAAATATAGAACTCATCAACTAGATGAAAAAAAGAAATTACTAGCAGAGCTTTTTAAAGAAGCAGAGCAAATAGAATTGCAAAAACATACTTTATTGGAAAATCTAGAAAGAGAAAAACTTCTAACTGAAAAAGATAATTCTCTTGAAACTAGTGTCTATTTTGGTAACTATGCTGAACTAATAATGACGAAAATAGAATCATTGGATAAAGCAAAAGAAAAACTTGAAACAAGAATATCTTTGGCTCAAGAAGAAGTAAGAAACGCCTTTGCGGAGCTAAAAAAAGTTGAAATTACAAATGACCGCCGAAAAGAAGAAGAAAAAGCCGAAATAAATAAAAAAATATCGCTAGAACTAGATGAAATAGGAATAGAAACCTTCAGAAGAGCAGAAAAATAGCCTGATTAAGAGTAAAAAACACCACAATATTTCAGAAAATAGGAATTGGAGAGGTGAACCCCATATGAAAAAACTAGCAGCCTAAACCACAGCGGATAGAACCTTAGATTGGCTGCAAATTGGTCCGAATAATGGGGGCCACCTCTGTGAAGGTCGAAACCTGAATACAAACCATCTACTGAAACTAGCGAATGAAGCAAAAATCAAAAAAGACCGCACCTAAGAGATTGTTGAGGTTACAAAATCCAGCCTGTCCAAATGGCCAGCACTTGCAAAGAAATATGGCGTAAGTGATGCGAACATTAAATTGATAAAACAAAAATTATCAGAACAATTGAAATGACAGACCCAATAATTTAGCTATATCTCCACCCCTATATGTTGTTTTTTTTCTGCATTTATTTTAACCCAAGCATCTTTGTTATGTTGGAAATGAAGTTCGCCATTCATGCCTGATACTTCTAATGCGTTATTATAGACATTTCTCATTTTTTGTTTCATAGCAGAGCTAAACATTATTTCTGTTCTTACTGCCATATCCATCTTTTTCCCACGTATCAGAGTATCTATCTGTACATCACCCATATTTGAAAGGTCAAGTTCCAAAATAAATCTAGCTTCACCATTTTTATTTTCTTCTTTTTCGTCATGTTTTTCATCTTTTTTATAAAATAAATGGATTTTTTCTATTTCATTTTGCCACATAAGAGGAATAGGAATAACTCTCCAATCAGATGATATAGTATCAGCACTCAACCTAGAAACATTAGAAGCCTCACTAATGATACGTGATAAAATATTACTTCCTCTTGCATCTTTTCTTAACGTTGAAATCATTTTTTCCCCCAGCCAAGCAGTTATATCGCCACTTTTTATGGCTGCTATAAAAAACATAATAGAGGCAGGTATATTTGCAGGCCGTGAAGGTGAGGGAATTATATTTGAAAAAGCTTTAATCAAGGAGCTATCAGGCATATTTATAATATAATTACTAAGCTCATCAATACTTATCCACTTACCGCTTGCTAAAATATCATTGATATTAGACATTATATTAACATTTGGTAGAGGGCTAGAAGATGGTATATTAAGAGATATGTTACTTTTAGGGGCAAGAGTAACAATAGTTCCCGCAGGCAGATTACCAGCCTGTCTGCTTATCATAAATATCTGGTCTTTTGAAAAAATATCATTACTAAAAGGAGCTGTAGAAACAATAGGAAAGCCTTTCTGGCTTGTTCCTATAACAACTGCCTGAATATAGCCAGCCTTTTGAATATTTGGTGATATGATATTCTTACCCAAGCTTAATAAGATATTTTGCGATTTAATATCAACAATTTTTGCATCTATCATTGATGATATTTTGCTGTTGGTAGAAAAATTAAAATCTTGTAAAGATGATTTATTGATAACTATGCTACCTTCTTCTGTTATTAATTTGGGAGTATTTTTTATTACAGGAGCTTTCATAAGATTATCGGCGTTTACTATATTGAAATTTCTTACAGTAGAAAAAATAGCCAAATCCACCTTCATAACAGATTTAATAAGCTGTATAAAACTATCCGAAGATGCTATTTTATTTAATTTAGGTAAAGCAAAATTAAGTTTAGAAAAATCGGGGATAACAGAGATATTCTCACTTATGTTCCCCGATATAAATTTTAATAGATTTTGTAAATTTTCCCCTTTAATTTCTGTCAGCCTAACTATCTGCCCTTCTTTTAAGCTATTAGC
>JALTZE010000029.1 GCA_027051315.1 Micavibrio sp. | reverse complement strand
ATATAAAATCTATATACAAACTAAGATAAGATTTTAAATAATATCTTGGATAAGTTAGAAAGACTTCCTTCTGGTAAAAAGAAAAATGAATGCTTTTTTATATTACTTGATAATAATGTAAGAGCCTCTTATCCCGAAACCAGAGAACGGTTATTTGATATTTACTCCAAAGATATTGTTAGCAAACTTGGTCAAGATGATGGCTCTGAAAAATATCAGAAAAGATTGGCTGTATATCTAAAGGCGTTAGATGATAGTTCAAAAGATGATGATAGAAAAAAAGATTGGGATATTGGCGAAAAATATGGAAATGACAACCTATTATCCAATTCAATTTCTGCTGCAGATAAATATATCCTCCTAAGACAAGTGTCTGATGAAATTTTATCACAAGAAGTAACATCAGCAATGATAAAGGAAGTTTGTCGGACTAAACTAAATTCAGAAAATTTAGCGGCCAGCTATTTTTACGGTGTTGGAATTGATGCTTTAACGTCTGAAATGGATAAAAACCCTGTTTCTGCAAATAAATTTATTCAATTCTTAAATTCCAAAGGAGAAGCGCAAGATTGCCGTGAAATCAGCTCATACATTGAAGATACTATGAGGGATAGATACAAAAATAATGAAGCTTTAGTTAATATTCTAAGAAATATACAGCCTATCAATTATAATGTCTTATATGAAAATTTCTGGTCTGCTCCTTTAGAAGTTAGAGCGGTTATTATTGCCCGAATGCTCAAAAGTGCAGTCAATGTAGATAGTGATGATAAAAATAAAGAACAGCAATCTTGGGAGCGTGTTTTTGATGTAGTTATGGATAACATGATTAGCCCCAATGATATATCTACAGAAAGCCAATATGCCCGCGATATAATGCATTCCTATATTAAAGCAAGAAGTGATTATGAGCGTGAGCTAATCTTATCAGCGATGATGGTAGCAAACCGCAATATCGGAAAAGATGCTGGGAATGTTGTAGGCAAAGCACTAAAACTCTTCTTAGAAAATATGGGGCCAGCAGAAATTAAGCTAGGGCAAGCAATAGCTTCTCACCCTAATACACCTGAAAAAATCAGAATTGAATTACAAAAGCTTAAAAATTCTGCGGATAAACCTGCTAGATGGATTATCTATGATTGGATTAGGTTAGAAAATATCCCTGAAGAATTCTGGAAGGAGAAATATCTAGGAAGAATATTAGGCTCTGGGTTCTATTATACAACGATTGCTCTAGGTGATGATGAGGTGTTAAGAATTCTTCGTCCCGAAGCCAGAGAAAAGGCCGTAAAAGGATTCAGGGTAATAGGCGATATGGTTGCAGATTTGCAAAAAAAGAATATGACTAAAGATTTGGATTATACAGAGCTAACATCTTCGGTATCAGAAATGGTCACACAAGCATCCAGAATGTCAAGTATTGAAACAAACCATGATATAGGTCAAAAACAATATGAATATGCTCAAGAAGTTTGTAATGGTGTAAAATTAAGAAGTGGAAATCAAATTTTCCCTCTTAAAGTCATGGATTGGCGAGCTAAGGGTAAAAATTGGATTATCATGGATAGAGCCAAAGGGGTTGTATTTAATGATTTGCCAGAAGAAACGCCCACACAAATTGCATATAAAAAAGCATTCGCAAAATCTTATATTCTTTTCGAATTATCAAATATTATATCAGGCGGTAAATTCGACCATGATAGGCATGGTGCTCAGCTATGCATTAATCCAGATACCAATGAAGTAGGTATCTTTGATACAGGTGCAATGGCTTTGAGAGAACCTACAATAGAAGAACAAAAACGGCTTGGTCACGTAATATATGTTGCAATAAAAAGAGCAAATAAAGAAAAAAACTTTATGAATTTGAGCGATATATTAAACGAAAAAATAGAGGAGCTTTATAAAAATGGTGTTGATACTCAATATCTTGTGGAAGTGAAAAAAGGAATTTTGGCTCTTGGTGATTTTTTCAATATATTAGATGAGAATGATATTGCAGAGCTGATTTCTGAGATGGATATATATTCTTATCTATCAGAGCATATAAAATCAGGGATAGATGAAAAAATGTCTTTAGTTGAAAAGGCTAAGTTAAAAATTTTTATGTCCACAATGGTTGTTGAAAAAGAAGTAGGTATAGCCATTATTAGAGAGCAAATAGCTGTAGCTAATAACAATGTAGAAAATATTACAATATCGCCAGCTGTAGAAAGTAAATCTAGCTGGCTTCAGCAAGTATTCACAGATAATAAAGAAAATAATAACCATAGTAATGAAGAAAATGCTTCTTCATCATTATCTATAATTGACCACAGAAGAAACTGTATTTTTAGAATCTAAATTATGTATTAAATTCTATTTGCTATTTAAAATGTAGATATTCTTAGAAAGAATTATTCTTATAGCTGTTTAGATTCTTGTTTTCTTTTTGCTTGAAAGTATTAATATTGTTACTCCTACAATTGTGGATAGGATTGAGCCTCCTAAGACGCCGAGTCTTACTGCTGAGGCATGTTCAATATTATCAAAGCTTAGGGTTCCTATAAATAGGCTCATTGTGAATCCTATTCCTGTAAGAACGGCCATACCGTAAAATTGTGACCATGTGACTCCTATCGGAAGTTTGCATATCTTAAGAAAGATAAACACAGAGCTTAATAGCATAACACCTATTTGTTTACCAAAGAAAAGACCTAGCATAATTCCCAATGTTATTGGATGTGTTAAGGTATCAATGCTTAATCCTTTTAATGATACACCAGCATTTACAAAAGCAAATAGTGGTAAAATAGCAAATGAAATCCATGGATATAGGGTATGTTCTAAGGCTAAAAGTGGGGATTCACCATTTTTATTTTTTGCTTTAAGCGGTATTAAAAGCCCTATTATAACGCCTGCAAGTGTGGCATGAACACCTGATTTTAAAATACATGCCCATATTATAACTCCGATAACCATATATGGCGATATTCTGGTTACACCCATTCTATTTAATGTAAAAGCGAGAAGAATACCTATTCCAGCAAAGCTTAAAGAGGTCACAGAAAGGTCATTAGTATAAAATAGTGCAATTATTATAATTGCGGCAAGGTCGTCTATAACTGCAATCGCGACCATACATATTTTTAATGCTGGTGGTATTCTTGAGCCTAATATCATCAATACACCCAAGGCAAAGGCAATATCAGTGGCAGCAGGTATAGCCCATCCTTGAATTAATTCGGGATTTTGAAAATTAATATAAGCATATATCAATGCAGGTACTATTAAACCACCAGCAGCGGCAACAGCAGGTAGTATAACTTGTTCAGGTTTTGATAAATGGCCTATTAATATTTCTCTTTTTACTTCAAGACCTATAAGAAGAAAAAAGATTGCCATTAATCCATCATTTATCCAAAGCAATAACGGCTTATCTATAGAAAAATCACCAATCTGGATTACAACAGGTGTTTTTTTGAAAAGTTCATATAATTCATCCAAAGGAGAATTTTCAGCAATTAGGGCTAATAATGCGGCGATGCAAAGAATTATTCCTGGTGCGGTTTTGCTTTTAAAAAATTGATAGATTGTGGTCATGGTTTCTTTTTATTTTTTGTTAATTTTTTTATTTAATACCGAATTTAGTATTTTTAGTAAATGATATATTGTTCCAATAGTTTGGACAAACTTTATAAATTAAGAATTTCTTCACGAGTTGATTCTATATAATTCATTATTTTATTACAGGTTTTTTCTTCTATTCCAGCTTCGTAAATTGATTCTTTCAATATCTCGGCGACACTATCAAAATGGTAGTGGCTTAATCCTTTTTTTTCTACAAGTTTTGCATGTGCCTCTCTGAGAGATTTACCTGTATATTCATTAGGTCCACCTAGAGCAAATTTAAGAAATGCTCTTTGATGTGCTATTAATATTGGTAAATATATGTCCTCAAATAATTTATTTATACGTTCATCAGCCAGCATTTTTTTATTTTTTTAATCTACTATTTTGTTTACACCTTCTTCTCCCCCAATTTGTTCAAATAAATTTTCTTTTGGCATTTTTTTCCCTTAATTTATAGTCCTAATACATCATCGCGTGTATTTGCTACTAATGTCATTATTTCATCAATTAGTTCTTTTGGTACGTTTAGTTCTTTTAGGGTTTCTTCAAGATTTTCTGCAACTGCCTGAAAATGTTCTTTGTTTAATCCTTTTTCTTTTACTAGATGTTTATGTGCTTCTCTTAATGATTTTCCTGTATATTCGCTATCTCCACCGAAGGCATGTTTCAAAAATGCTTTTTGATGTTCTCTTAAGATTGTCATATATACATTTTCGAACAAATGTTTTACCCTATCGTCAGATAAAAGTTTATCGTAAAATATGTTTATGGCAGCATCAACTGCGGCTTCTCCTCCTAAACGGTCGAGTATTGATTTAGAGTTCATCGGATTTTACCTTTGTTTATTTTTTGTCTTTCATATTGTACAATTTATTGTAGCTTATGTATATTGAATTTTAATAAATCTTATCATCTAACTTATTATTATAATTATAGTTATTATGTAGTCAAATATAGATGAAAATATAATTACGGGGATAGAGAAGGTAAAATGATATGTATTTTATAAAATCAGCGCTATGTTTTGTGATTTTGTTATTGTGCTCTTCATCTTTGTTGAAAGCTGATGATAAAGAAATGGGTGTGTCGTTATTATATAGTATGTCACAGGCATACATAAATAACCCTACGATAAGAGCAGCAAGAAGAGAGCTTTCTTCTGTATCAGAGATTAAAGACCAAGCTTTATCAGGGTGGAAGCCAAATGTAACTGCAGAATTGGGGGTTAATAAAGCTTATTTTGATGGAAGTGTGTTTGGGGGGAATGCAGATGGAGGAGTGGAAAAAGGTGCTTCTTTAACTATGGAACAGCCGATATTTAGGGGAGGGAGGACTGTTTCTTCTGTAGAATCTTCAAAAAATTATATAAAAGCCCAAGAAAATATTTTACGTCTTACTGAGCAAGATATTTTATTGCAAGCAGTTACTGCACATATGAATGTGGTAATGGATAAAGCTTTGTTATCATTAAGTCAAAAGAATAAAGAAATAATAAAAGAACAGCTTAATGTAATAAAAGATAGGTTTGAATTGGGGGAGGTAACAAAAACGGATTTAAGTCAGGCAGAAGCAAGATTAGCAGGTTCAGTCGCTGATTTTATAAAAGCTAGAGGGAATCTTGATGTTAGTAAGGCAGTATATCGCCAAATTGTAGGAATTGATGTCAATATTTTAAATGAAGATAACAAGGCATTTGAATTTAATGGTGATTTGGATGATGCTTTGGATATTGCTATGAATAATTCCCCTCTTATTTTATCAGCAAAATATATAAAACAATCAGATGAGAATAATATTGATGTTGTTTCTGGTGAGTTGCTTCCCGATGTGAATTTATCTGCAAGCTATAGCAAAAAATATAATCCTCAACCTGGAATCATTGATGATAGTACGGATAAGATTATAGCTATCACAGCGAGAGTTCCTTTATATCAAGCAGGAGCGGTGCGTTCCCGTATTAAAGAAGCAAAAGAAAAAGCAAAACAAAGAAAAGAAGAAATTAAAGAAGCAGAAGAAAAAGTTAGGCTTTTGGTTATATCAAGCTGGAAAAATTATCAAACTGCCAAGGCTGAGATATTATCTAGAAAAAAACAGGTTGAGGCTGCGAAGATGGCTAAAGAAGGAGTATATGCAGAAGAGCAAGCAGGGGAAAGAACTATACTTGATATATTAAATGCTGATAAAGAACTATTGGACGCAGAAGTTAATCTTGTAAAAGCTTATCGTGATGAGGTCGTGGCATCATACTCCCTTGCTTCGGCTATGGGGGTTTTGGAGGTTGATAAGTAGCTATAACTCAAAATTTACTTGCTATTAATAATTTTTATATAGTATAAGTAGTGTGAGGGTAAGTCCGTATGTTACGCCTTTTGTCCTTCCTTCCATCGGTTGGGTTTGAGCTTTAGGAACTAGGTAATATCGGCTCCTCATTTTTTTGTTTTTAGGATGTAATTTAAAGATAATGTATAAAACGGCTTACATTGCCGCTAAATTCCTTGTACCATTTATCATCGTTGTTGTTTTCTTTGCGTTGTATACCATAGCAAAACATGTCTACTGCTTGTAATCCTGTGTTTTTTTGTGAATCTTCATGTGTAATATATATGTTAGTTTCTAGTGGGAACGATGTCTCAAGGTTTAATTTTATATATGAGTTAAAGTCCTTTTTATCTTTTCCATTTTTGCATTTATCAACAACAAGATTAACAGTTGTGATGTTGCTGCTCTTTTTTCTAATTGTAGCTAGTAATTCTTTAGTTAGAAAATTATAAAGCTTTTTTTTACCTTCTTTTGTTTGTAAAGAAGAGTAAACTTGGCTTTTAT
>JALTZE010000028.1 GCA_027051315.1 Micavibrio sp. | reverse complement strand
CATTTAGTGTGCTCATAGCCTGATTCTTCTCCTAAACTAGCTGTAGATACAAAAAAAATTTACTAAGAATGCTTGTAACATTTTACTTTTGATAAATCCATTGTTATATGAATGTATAAATATTTTTTTATGAGGAAATTTATATGTCTCGGCGCAAAGTTTTGTATGAAGGTAAAGCTAAAATTATATATGAAGGTACAGAATCTGGTACTGTGATTCAGTATTTTAAAGATGATGCAACGGCCTTTAATGGCAAAAAACACGATATTATAGCAGGTAAAGGAGTCTTGAATAACAGGATTTCTGCTCATCTAATGACGAAGCTTGAACAGATAGGAATAGCTACGCATTTTATAAAATCTATTAATATGAGGGAGCAGCTTGTAAGAAAAATAGAAATTATTCCAATAGAGGTGGTTATTCGTAATATCGCAGCAGGCTCGCTTTCTAAGCGTTTAGGATTAAAAGAGGGTGAATATCTGCCAAAGCCTTTAATTGAATATTACTATAAAAAAGATGAGCTTAATGACCCTCCTTTGGGGGAAGACCATATAGTTACTTTTAATCTTGCTGACCATTATGAAATGGAAGAAATCGTTGGCATGTCATACAGGATTAATGATTTTCTTTCTGGTTTATTTGCTGGTATCGGTATAAAGCTTGTCGATTTTAAACTGGAATTTGGTCGTATATATGGTGAATATGGTGAAGTATATATTGTTTTAGGTGATGAAATATCTCCTGATAATTGTCGTTTATGGGACGAAAAAACCGATGAGATTATGGATAAGGATAGATTTAGAAAAGACATTGGTAAAGTGATTGAATCATACCAAGAAATAGCAAAAAGACTTGGGCTTATACCGAAAGATGGTATTATTTCTGGTGGTAATATTAATGAACATATTGCAGCAAGTCTTGGTGATATTGAAAATGAACTTGCAAAGCAAAGAAAATTAAGAAGTGTTATACCAGTATCTGGAAAACCACGTACGAAAAAATAGGAATAAAAAATGAAAGTTACAGTAAAGATAATGTTAAAAAATGGTGTTCTTGACCCACAGGGAAAAGCTATTGAACATGCTTTGGGTGGTTTAGGCTTTGAGGGAGTTGGTGAAGTAAGGCAGGGAAAAGTTATTACTTTGGAAATGGAAGATGGTATGGATAAAGAGGAGGTTCATGCGCAAGTAGTAAGGATGTGTGAAAGTCTTTTGGCTAATCCTGTTATCGAAGATTATGATATAGAAATAATATAAATGAAACGCCAAGATTTTACGTTTGATTTGCCAAAAGAGCTGATAGCAAGCAGACCTTGTGAAAATAGAAGTGGTAGCAGATTATTATGTGTTAATGGCAGTAATATCTCTCATAAAAAATTTTCTGATTTGCCTGATTTGTTAAATGAAGGTGATTTGTTGATTTTTAATGATAGCAAAGTTATGCAGGCCAGAATATACGGACGTAAAGATACAGGTGGTAAAGCAGAAATATTAGTAGAAAGGGTTTTAGAGGAGGGGAGGGTTCTTGCTCATCTTAAAACTACTAACTCGAAAATAGGTACTGTTATATTAATCAATGATGATATAGAGATTATTGTTGAGGGGCGCGATGAAGCTTTGTTCATCTTAAAATTAGTCAATGGTAGAGATGAGGATAAAGATTGGCTTGAAATAATGGATAAATATGGTCATATGCCAATTCCACCCTATATGGAGAGGGAGGATGAAGAATTTGATAACAATCGTTACCAAACTATATATGCAAAAAAAACAGGTTCTGCTGCTGCTCCTACTGCTGGTTTACATTTTGATGATGATATATTTAAAAGGTTAGAAGAAAAGGGAATTGATAAAGCTTTTGTTACTCTTCATGTCGGTTCTGGTACGTTCTTGCCTGTACGTGTTGATGATATTAAAGACCATGTTATGCATTCAGAAATTATAGAAGTTTCTAAAGAAGTTTGTGATAAAATAAGAGACGTACGTAAAAAAGGTGGTAGGGTGATTGCTGTTGGTACTACTTCCGTGCGGTGTCTGGAGACTGCAGCAAAAGGTGGTGAATTAAAACCATATAAAGGGGAAACAGATATATTTATTTATCCTGGTTATAAATTTAATTCTGTCGATATGATGATTACTAATTTTCATCTTCCTGAGTCTACTTTGTTGATGTTGGTTAGTGCTTTTGCTGGTCAGGATAATATAAAAGAAGCATATGAAGAAGCTATAAAAGAAAGATACAGATTTTTTTCTTATGGTGATGCTATGTTATTATCTCCAAAATGATATTTTTAAATTAGAATTATGTAGGATTAAGCAATAATGACGAATATACCAAAGCTTGAAACCCCAAATGGAGAGAAGAAAGTTCTTCTGCATAGTTGTTGTGCGCCTTGTTCTGGTGATTTGATGCAAAGAATGACGGATTCAGGGATTGATTTTACCATTTTCTTTTATAATCCAAATATTCACCCGTTGAAAGAATATGAAATTAGAAAAAATGAAAATAAGCGATTTGCTGATAAATTAGGTAAAGAATATGTTGATGGTGATTATGATGTGCAAGATTGGTTTAGTCGGGCAAAAGGTATGGAATTTGAACCAGAACGTGGAAAAAGATGTACTATGTGTTTTGATATGAGATTTGAACGTACAGCATTGTACGCCAAAGAAAATGGTTTTAAATTATTTACAAGTTCGCTTGGTATTTCTAGATGGAAAAATATGAATCAAATTAATGAATGTGGTTTGCGTGCAGCCTCCCATTATGATGGAGTGGAATATTGGACATATAATTGGCGTAAACATGGTGGCGGGGCAAGAATGTATGAAATTGCAAAGAAGGAAAAATTCTATAAGCAGGAATATTGTGGCTGTATATATTCTTTGAGAGATAGTAACGAATGGCGAGAAAAGAACGGCCGCCCCAAAATAAAAATCTGCGAAGAATTTTACGAAGGTTAGATAATAATTTTGTATTATTCTTATATTTTCTCGCCCTTTTCCATAATTATGTTAAGCATCCTTTTTATTAAGGAACAACTCTGTATTATGGAAGTGAAATAACTTATGTATGGATTGGTAATAGAGGAAAATTTATTTGTTAAATATAGTATTGTTAACCCTCATTCTATTGAAGGACAAAAAATACACAATTTCTTGTTAGGCAGAGCAAAGTTGCTAGCAGGTCGGAGTATTGATTTTGAGAAAAATCCTGTTTCATTTGTTATGTCTGATATTGATAAGCCTAATGCTTTCTTCGCGCCCATTTTTAAGGAAAGCGAAAGACCAAGAAGATGCGATTACAAAAATATAGTTTATGTTAAAAATCCATTAGATACTCCTGTAATTTGCGTGACAAAGGGGTTGATAGAAATGGTCGATAATATTGACCAGCTTGATTATGTGCTAGGTCATGAACTTACACATAGGATTATTAGAGATTATGGCGTAGCGAATAACTCTAAGGGAGAGGAAGAACTTGCTGACCTTCATTCTGTAGACTTGATGTATGATGCGGGCTCTGACCCGAAACAAGCACTAAAAATGCAAGAAAAGTTCACTGAATATGCAGAGCAGCAAAAAGAAGAAACGCGTAGAAGCGAGGGTATATTAGATAAGGAAGAAGAAGGTATCAAGTGGTCTGAAATATTAGATGCACATATGATGCACAGTAATAGAAAGGCCGCTTTAGAGGCTTCCTTAACAAGACTTTCCCACCTTATAGATGAGAGAATCCCTTCTGATTTTGATAAAACCGTTTTTGCAGTTGAATATAGTGACCCTATTACAGCCTTCTTAAAAGGAAACAATTACGAAGAACAAGAGCCTTTAGATAAATTAAGAATCTTAGTTGATTGTGTTGAGTATCTTTCCTCTAAGAAATCGAAGGAAGAAACATTCCAAGATGAATTAGATGACTTGCAAGCACGATTAGATACTTTATCCGAAGATGACCCGCATGACCAAGCTTTCAATCTGAAGTGGAAATTAAAACAACTTCAAAAAAGCATTGATGAGGAGAATATAGGATATTTTGCCGGTCAAACAATAGAGAAAAAATATCAGCAAAAGCTAGCTACTCTGGCAGAAGGCATTATTGAACAGGTAAGGGAAGAAAGAGCAATAAATCAAAACGATAAAAAAACTGAACTTATCAAAGCACAAATGCTAAATGTTTATTTGCAGAATAAAGCTTATCAACATATAGTCCAAAATGGCTATCCAGAAGCAGGAGATGTAAATTATTTAGATGCTTCTGGTATAATGTACACGTATTTCTATCATCTTTTTAAAGAAAAGCTCTATCGCAATAAATATGAGCAAAAAGAAAATGACGCCCGCGTTTTACCTCAAATAGAAATTGATATAGAAAGCGTGAAAAAGAAGATTTGCGCTGCCAAAGGTGCCGTGGAGTTTATAGAAGCTGCCGAAGAATTAAAACGGCTATTCAAAATAAAAACAGATATTGAATCAGCATATTATGGTTATAATAATGGAGCTCTCAAGTTTGATAATTTATCATTTATTTATGCTGATAATTATAGTTTTCGTAATTCAATTAAGCCATATCCCGATTTGGAAGCTAACAAAGTTATTCCATGGAATAATCTAGTTGAGATTGCTAAAACAGATGAGAAAACAAAAGAATATATTGTATCTTTCTTAAAAGAGTATGATATTGAAGATTTCAGAATTACGCATAATGCCCCTTATATCAGAACAAATAATTATGATTGCTATGCCGTAAATGATGATGGAAGTGTATCTGATAAAGAAGTTTCCAAGTATGAACTGGATTATATTGTAAATAATGCTATGGTATTAGCCGCATATGACTATATTAGAAATTATTTTGATAGTGAATCCGCTCTTTTTGATACAATATGTGATGATATTCTTAGCTTAAATGATGAAGATTTTAGAAGCTTTGAAGGAGTAAAGGAGGAATTTAATAGAGAAACTATAGCAGATAGCAAGGTTCTTAATTTTAGCTTATTACAAAATTCTTTACCTGAAATTGAAGATAACGAAGGACCTTATAGAATTAATAATAAAGTTATAGAAAGAGGGAAAATTATCAATAGATGGTGCTCTTTTTAAATTTGATAATCCAATATTCCAAAAGCATTTTGGTGAGGGCTTTAAAAGTGAAGTAATCACCGCAAAGGAAGCACAAAGACAAAGAATATTTGATACTGCTTTTAAGGTTTTGCAAATAGCCAGTGATATTTATTTAGAGGCATCTTCCGCTCAAAAATCTATAGAGGAAAAACAAAGAATATTATGGGAAGAAGTAAGATAATTAACAGATAAAGAAGATAAGAAAGCTAAGGATGAAGAACTTCATGCCGTTTCTAAAGAAATAAGCATATTGCGCAAAAAGAAAGATGTTACAGAAAGTTTAATCTATAATTTTTCATTTAGTATTTTTAAAAAGGACTTAAACCAGTGGAACTTAAAAGGCTTAACTCCTGAACAAGAAAATATGATTGCTGATTATATCGTAAGGGATGAAAAAGGTCTTTTCTTTAAAATGTTTGATGTTTCTCGTTATACAACATTTTGTGATTTTTTGGGTATTTTATCTCAGCAAACCGAAAATGTTATATCAGGTAATTATAAGTTAACAGATATGATGCAAGTTGTGGCTACCAATATTGGCTATGAAACACCTATAGATACTAGAGAAAATATTAAAGCCTTTGTAAGGGAATATGATGAAAACATACAAAATAGATATAGAACTCCAAAATATATGTGGTATTTGCATACATTTGACGTCATGCAATATCTGGAAAAAACACCTGATATAGACATATATAGTCTATCCACAGTAATCACAAATATAGCAGTTTCACCGCCAGATGCAAATTCCGATAGCCAAGAAGTTGCACAGGCAAGCCTTGAAAACTATGAAAGGTTTGTAATACAAAGCAATTTAATACCTCTTATTTCTAAAGCCATAAATTTTCAAAAAAACTACAATGATTTGTCTTTTGATGAGCAAATTGCCACTGCTGATAGTTTGGCAACTTTAAGACATCAAATGGCTAAATTATTACAAGAAAAACTATCAAATGGCTATGGTGGTAGTAAGATAGTTATATCTCCCGAGCATAAAAAGTTTTTAGATTTGCTGGATAAAAATATCAGAGGTGTTTTAAGAAAAGCGCAACATTAGGCTCTACAACAAGATGATGCACTGGAAAAAATGACCCAACTATATCTTCTTTATAATCTTGAAAGAGAATGTTGGTCTAGTTACCCCAAAAGAAATGCGTACTTAGCTGAAATTAAAGATAAAGAAAAATCACCAAAGAGAATATCCGCTTTATCTGAAAATCCAGATTTTTGGCCCAAAGATGTTTTAGAACATGTCAAATCCTATGTATTTGCTAGCAACATATTTCTTGATGATATTATGCTTAAAGATAAGATTTTAA
>JALTZE010000027.1 GCA_027051315.1 Micavibrio sp. | reverse complement strand
TTGCTATCACACTCTATACTTAAGCTTACAATGTGATATAATACAAATCACGCAACGCTGTTTCCCATAACGTATAATTAAATTTTTAACCTTTATCTTGTATAACCTAATATGTAGATATTCTCTTATGAGGAAACTAAAAAGTAATTTAAAACTAAAATAGTGTATTTGGATTAGTATGACAAAAGATAATGGAAATAATGAAGATGTAATAGAGGGAGAATTAGTATCTTCCCATGTTAATATCAACATAAAAAAAACATCTGGTGAAGAGCCGTCTTCATCCGATGCCGCCTTACCTGCAAGTGTAAAAGATATTCAAAAAAGAAACGCTCTTGCTCGTCGTGCCCAAGAAATAATGAAAGGTAAGGGGGGGGAATATTTTGGCTTTGAAGATGAAGGCAAAATACGAATAGGTGATAGGCTTGTTGCTATGGGGCTTGTTACAGAAGACCAAGTCAAAGTAGCTCTTCAAGAAAAGAAAATATCTGGCAAAATGATTGGCGAGATTATGGTCGAGCTTGGCTTCATAGATGAAGAAGCGCTAACGGCAGTCTTGGCAGAAGCTGCTGGTTTCGAAGTTTTTGACCCAAAATCAACAATATTTGATGGAGATGCTTTAGAGCTTGTATCAAAAAAAGATGCAGTAAGACATAAAATACTACCAATATCAGTAACCGAAGATGAAGTTGTTGTGGCAATGTCAGACCCATATGATGTTGTAGCAATGGATGCACTTCGCAGAGCATTAAATAAAAGTATTGCCATAAATGTTAAGGTAACAACAGAAACAATTATATCAGAAGCAATTGATGCGGCATATGGTTATGCCAGTAATATAGATGATATTTTAAAAGAGCTTGAAAATGAAGAGGTCGAGGGTGATGAAGATTTAAGCCAGCTTACTGGTTCTGATGCATTTACTCACCCAATAGTTCGTCTTGTAAATGCATTGGTTTTTGATGCAGTAAAATTAGGCGTATCTGATCTCCACTTTGAACCAGAAGAAAATTTTGTAAGATTAAGATATAGACTTGATGGCGTTTTATACACAGCACAAGTTTTACACAAAAAACATTGGAGCGGTATATCTCAACGTTTAAAAATCATGTCACAAATGAACATAGCAGATAAATTAGCCCCGCAAGATGGTAGATTTGGTCTTAATGTGGGGGGGAGAGAAGCAGATTTTAGGGTTTCATCACTTCCAACAGTTCATGGCGAAAATATAGTTTTACGTGTACTTGATAAAAGCTCTAGTATCATGCCCATGGGAAAACTTGGTTTTTCTCCTGAAAATCTACAATTAATTAAAGAGGCGCAAAAAAAACCCGAAGGAATAATAATAGTAACAGGTCCAACCGGTTCAGGTAAATCAACATCACTATATTCAATGCTAAATGAAATAAATAGCGTAGAAGTTAATATACAAACATTGGAAGACCCCGTCGAATACTCACTCCCTATGATTCGCCAAACAAATATTAGGGAAGGGGTTTTGGATTTTGCAGATGGTATTAAAGCATTACTACGCCAAGACCCTGATATAATATTCATCGGAGAAATAAGGGACCACGTTACCGCGGAAATGGCATTAAAAGCTGCCATGACTGGTCACCAAGTCTACAGTACCCTCCATACTAATGATTCATTTGGTGCTATACCACGTATTCTTGATTTGGGATTAAAACCAGGAATGATAGCAGGTGCCATAATAGCTGTTTTTGCTCAACGCCTTACCAGAAGGTTATGTCCTGATTGTAAAGAAGAATATACGGCATCTAAGGAAGAATGTGAAATTTTAGGCGTAGATCCAAATAATCCACCACAAATTTATAAAAATCGTCAAGGTGGTTGTATTTCATGTAGTGGGCAAGGGTACAAAGGGCGTGTAGCAGTGGTGGAAATACTCACATTCGATGAAGAAATGGATGAATTAATAGCAAATTCTGCATCAAAAGCTGAATTAAAAAATAAAGCATTCGAAAAAGGCTTTAAATCTATGAGAGATGATGGCATGCTTAAGATATTAGAAGGAATCACAGATTTTGCTGCGATTTCTAGAGTTGTTGATATAAGGAAACGATAATTTATATGGAGGCTAGCAATACAACGCTATAAATATAAAGCTCTAAACAGCAAGGGAAGACCTATCCGTGGTATAATATCTGCAAATGGAGAGGTTGATTTGCATGCTCAGCTACAATCAGCGGGGCTAGAGCTTGTTCAATGTTCAGTTGTATCTTCTAAAAAAAATAATTTCACGCTAGGCAGTGTAAGAATAAAAATTCGTGACCTTATACAGCTTTTTACACATTTAAATCAAATGCAAGAAGCTGGTGTTCCTCTTATGGATGCTTTGGGTGATATCCGTGATTCTACCGAAAATGATTCATTGCGTGATATAATGTCTGAAATATATCGTGAAGTTTCAGAAGGTAATTCTCTTTCCGAAGCAATGGCAAATCATCCTAAGATATTTACTAATCTTTATATATCATTGATAGCGGCTGGTGAAGAAACTGGTGACTTATCCATGTCATATAAACAATTGGTAAAATATCTTAAATGGCTTGATGGTATGCAAAGTAAAATTAAAAAAGCTACCCGATACCCAATGATACTTTTGGCAGTTGTTATCCTTACAGTTGTTGTTATGATGGGGTTTGTTGTTCCTCAAATTGTTGGATTTCTTGCTAGTCTTGATATGGAATTACCATTTTATACTATTGCATTACAAGCAACATCAGAATTTTTTGAAAATAATTGGTATTATGTACTTGCCGCCCCAATTTTATTATTTATAGCTCTTAAAATGGCAAGACATTATTCGGAAGAGATAAGGTATCGTACAGATTCTCTGATATTAAGTATGCCTATTGCTGGAATTTTAATAAGGAAAATTAATATTGCCAGATATGCCCAAACATTCGGAGCATTATTTGCCAGTGGGGTTGACGTTGTCGGTTGCTTAAACTCTGCAAAAAATACCGTTTCTAATCTAGCTTTACTAGAAGCAATGGAAACAGTAACAAATCACGTAAAAGCAGGAGCACAGCTTTCCGAAGCTTTTAACGCATCTGGGGAATTCCCAAGTTTAGTTGTAAGAATGGTGAAAATAGGTGAAGAATCAGGTAATCTTACAGAAGTTCTTAATCAAGTATCTGATTTTTATACAAAAGATGTTGATGAGGCAGTTGATGGTATGATTACAATGATAGAACCGATGCTAACAGCAATACTTGGTGGTATGATATTATGGATTGCTGCTGGTGTATTCGGTCCAATATACAGTATGATTGCCGAAGTTGATATTTAATTTTTGAGGTTTTGTTTACATGTCTATTCCTTTTTTAAAACCCTCCAGATGTGTTTTGCTAGTAGGTGATGATGCTCTTCATATTTTTGATGTAAGGTCATCAACTTCAAGACGTGTAAAAACTGTTCCTTGGAAAGATGATAATTTTGTAGATGAAGTTCTGGCTGCAATAAATAAATATTGTAAAGGGAAATCTATTTTAATCCTTAACGATATGGTGGAACAACACTATAGAAAAGAAAAAATCCCTAATGTAGGAGCACTGGATAAGGCAAATGTTGTTCAAAGAAGATTGAACGTATCATTTCCTAATTATCCAATAAGAGCAGCTCTACCACTTAAGGAAAAAGCAGGGGAAGGAGGTAAGGGAAGCGTATATCTTTTTGCAGCTCTTGCAAAAAATAATTATTTTTCTAAAATAGTAACCGTTGCAAAAAGAACGATGGCAGATATAGCAGGATTTTGTTTATTGCCTGTAGAATCTTCCACGCTTGTAAGTAAATTATCTGAAAAAGTATTTCCCGTAAAAACAGGGCGTAAAAAAGCAAAATGGACTGTATTTATTGGGCAACATTATGGAGGAGGCCTCCGTCAAATAGTTGTAAGAGACGGTGAGCTAGCTCTAACACGCCTTACCCCCATAGTTGACACAGATAAAAAGCTAGAAGTATGGGCAGCAGAAGTGGCTCAGGAATTCAAAGCGACTATGAGCTATCTTTCACGTTTTGGTTTTTCTTCTGAAGGAGGTTTAAATGTTATATTAATATCAAATCCTAAAGCAGGAGAGATAGTAGGGGAAATAATAGATACGCCATGCGATTTTAAAGCTATGACAGCAGTGCAAGCGGCAGGAATGTTAGGTATTTCAATCGGTATCCAAGAAGATATGCGATATGCCGACCCTATACATGCATCATGGGCGGGGCAGTCAAGGTCATTTACATTGCCACTAAAATCAACAGAACTTACAGCAATAAGCCAACCTAGAAAAACAGCCTCAGCAATTATGGCATTGCTTATAGCATCTCTTGGTTATCTTACTTATGATATATCAGATAAAGTTAGTAGTTATTTTATAAAAAAAGAGGATTTGAAAGTAGCAATTCAAGCTCTTTCACAAGTAGATGAACAGCTTAACAATGAAATAAAACGTAAAGAAGATATGGGGATTGATATAAGAAAAATACAAACTTCCTTATCAATATACGAAAAACTGCAGTCAGATAGTATGGACCCAATCCCTATGTTTCAAGTAATAGGGCGTCAGCTAGGAGGAAAACTGAAACTTGATAAAGTATCAATGTCAGAAGTTAAGAATAAAAAAACAAAAAATCCTAGAATATTACAAAACCCACTTAATACTAAAGATATAACTGTTTTTGAGACGGTTCTTGAGATGAGCTTTGCTCCAGAAATTAAACCAGAACAAGGAAATGCAGTTGCTATGGATTTGCGTAATAAGCTTGCATCTGTGTTACCAAGTTACAAAGTTAGATTATCAAAGAAAGTTCAAGACCTTTCTCATCAGGGGGTTATTGAAGATACAATATCTATTGATAAGAAAAAAAATGTAGCAAAACGTAAAAAATACACCGCTAAAATAAGTATAAGAGGAGTAGCAGGTAATGAGTGATATTCTAGGATTTCATAGAATGCTATTTCTTGGAGTATTAATAGCTTTTAATGCGCTAATAGGCTTGGGTAATTATTATTACATAATGCCTGAAACAACAAAGGTTGAAAGAAAAGTCAGTAATACCAAATATAAAATTGAACAAAAAAAGACCGAAACAAATCAGCTTCGTGAAGAATTTGCAAGACTAAAAGACCAAATGGCAAAATATAAAATCCTTGAAAATATGGGATTTTTTAATGAACAAGATAGAGTGGTAGCAAGAGAAGCCTTCTCAAAACTACAAAAAGATACAGGATTATTGCTTTTGAAATATAAAATAGATAGCTCCCACGATATGGGCTTCAAAAAAGCAGCAGAAATAAATCACATTGTGATAAGCTCTCCGGTAAAGGTAAATATAGAGGCAATGGATGATGTTGATGTATATAGGTTTATTCAAATGGTAAGAGAAAAAATACCAGGAGATATAGCCTTCAAACATATCGAAGTTGAAAGGGTAGTTGATATAACAGCACCTGTAGCAAGAAAAATAGGGAGTGGAGAGCCAGTAGTATTGGTAAGAGCAGTCGTTGATTTTGATTGGCGTACAATGGCTCCATTATCTTCATTTGAAAATGATAATATGAGATAATAAGGTGTTTGTAATGTATATGAAATATAAAAGATTTTTGTGCATATTGATGGCAGTCATTATATTGTTGCCAATCAATAATATATACGCCAAAGATATAAATGATACAAATAAATCCCCCGAAGCAATAAAAAATAAAAAAGTTCTCAGTGAACAAGAAAAAATAGAGCAAATGGAAAAAGAAATTGCCGACATGCTTTCTGAGGAAAATGATTTCCGTCCCCTTGCCATAAATTCTTTGCTATTTACTTCATGGGAACATGCGCTGATACGTGATGCAAAATCAGCATTTAATACTGCTCTCCCTTCTGAAAGAGAATTACTGGAATCCCAAATTGAAGATGAATTTAACAAAGAGGAAATAAATTCTGTAAGGGAAATATCACTAGGTGGACTTTTATTCGTAAGCCCAGATAGATGGACATTATGGCTTAATAACGAGCGTATAACCCCCCAAACACTACCAGAAGAAATTATGGATATAAAAGTACATAAGGAATATATAGAGCTTTTATGGCATGATAAAAAAGATAATTTACTTTATCCCATAAGGCTAAGACCACATCAAAGATTTAACCTTGATGTACGTATGTTCCTTCCAGGATAATATTTTCTATAGGTAAAATGATGGCACAAACAGCATTAGCAGTAAAAAATGTTTCTATAGCATATAGCAGTAAGAAATCTGTTATTTCCGAAATTAATCTAAAACTTGAAGAAGGGAAGATATTAGGTATCATCGGTCTTAACGGTGTAGGAAAAACAACTCTTATAAAATCTATATTAGGTTTCCGTCCCGTAGATACAGGGAATATAGAAATATTCGGAAAAAATGTTTATGACATGAATATGAAAAAAAGATTAGCTTATCTGCCTGAAAAATTCGAGCCACCATTATTTCTTAC
>JALTZE010000026.1 GCA_027051315.1 Micavibrio sp. | reverse complement strand
AGTTCATAGTGTATAGTATATTTTATGAATATACCAGAAATACCAGAAAACCCAAAAGAGCTTGACTATTACACTGACTTACCAGTTGGTGAAATAATCAGACGTACTCGTGAATCATACGGTAAATCTTTGCTTGATGTAGAAAAAGCCCTAAGAATAAGGGCGCAGATGCTAGAGGCAATAGAAAAAGGAGATATAGAAAAACTTCCAGGAAGAGTTTATGCAATAGGCTTTGTTAGGTCATATGCAGAATATCTCAATCTTGATGGCGACATTATTGTTCATTTATTCAAAATACAATCAGTAGGAGCACGCCCACGTCCCGAAGTAAATATGCCAGCCCCTGTTGATGATAGTAAAATACCAAATATAGTAACATCTATTATTTCTACATTATTGGCATTTTCTCTTATAATATTTTGGGTTACATATAACCAATCAAAAAACCAAGAAGAAAGATTTATCCCCGAAGTTCCAGAAGAATTATCAAAAAATGACCTTACCCTTGAAATAATTACACAAGACCCAGAACAAGATATTGAAACGATAAATCCAGAAACCATGAAACCAGCCGTAACCATCTTCAACGGACCAGAAATAGCAATATCAGTAAATGAAAATAGCTGGGTACAAATAAAAAATGCAAATGGCAAAACTATATTATCGAAAGTTCTAAAAAAAGGTCAGTATTATTCTGTACCGGATGAAGAAGGGCTTGTCATGAATACGGGTAACGCAGGCGGGATAAGCATAATTCTAAACGGAAAAAGCCTAAAGCCACTTGGAAAAAAAGCAGAAGTAGTAAAAAATATACCTCTTAATATCGAATATCTTGAACAATATAAGGAAAATGATTGAAAAAATAGCGTTTCTTGTATAATTATCTTTGGAACTAGCTGTAATATATATAGGTAACAAAATGCATAATCAGCTTCGTCCATGGCGTAATATCGTCAGACGCAAAAGCAAACAAATAATGGTAGGCTCGGTTCCGGTAGGGGGCGATGCCCCTATATCTGTGCAATCAATGACCAATACAGATACCAAAGATATAATATCAACCATCAAACAAATCAGAGAATTAGAAAAAGCAGGAGCAGATATAGTAAGAGTATCATGCCCTGATGAAGAATCTTCTTCAGCATTAAAAGAAATAACAAAAGCAGCAACAGTCCCAATAGTAGCAGATATACATTTTCATTATAAACGAGCAATTGAATCCGCAAAAAACGGAGCAGCATGTCTTAGAATTAATCCAGGAAATATTGGTGATGAAAATAGAGTAAAAGAAGTAATAAAAGCAGCCAAAGATAATAATTGCTCAATCAGAATTGGCGTAAATGCGGGTTCTCTGGAAAGAGACTTTCTGGAAAAATACGGGGAACCATGCCCACAAGCAATGCTTGAATCAGCTCAAAGACATATGAAAATTCTGGAAGATAATGATTTTTATAATTTTAAAATTTCTTGTAAAGCATCAGATGTTTTTATGGCAGTTGCAGCATATCAGCTACTTGCCGATAGTTGTAACTATCCACTACATGTCGGAATTACAGAGGCAGGCGGGCTTCGCTCAGGAACTATAAAATCGGCAATTGGTATGGGTAATCTCTTATGGTCTGGTATTGGCGATACTATCAGAGTATCACTATCAGCAAACCCAGTAGAAGAAATAAAAGCAGGATTTGATATATTAAAATCACTTAATCTAAGACATCGAGGCGTTAATATAATATCTTGCCCCTCCTGCGCACGCCAACAATTTAACGTAGTTGAAACAGTAGCAAAACTTGAGAAACGTCTTGAACATATAACTGTTCCAATGACATTGTCCATAATTGGCTGTATCGTTAATGGTCCAGGCGAAGCATTAATGACCGATATAGGGCTAACAGGAGGAGGAAAAGGAACACATCAAATATATATAGATGGTAAAACGGCTTACCGCCTGCATGAAGGTGATGAAGAACTTACAGACCATATTGTGAAAATGGTCGAAGAAAAAGCACAAGAACTTAACAAAAGCAGTAAAACATGTCGCTACAGCAAAAATTAAAACCAGTAATATCACGTTATGAAGAATTATCAGCCCTTATGTCCCAAGGAGGGTTAAGCGGTGATGAATTTACAAAACTTTCCAAAGAATATGGCGAGCTTACACCAGTTGTCGAAGCTGCTAATGCCTATAATAAAGCTATAAATGACAAGGAAGATTTAAAATCGCTTCTTTCAGACCCAGAAATGAAAGAAATAGCGGCAGAAGAACTAAAAGAGCTGGAAAACCTAATCCCAGAGCTTGAACAAAGACTTAAAATTGCTCTTCTACCAAAAGATACGGCAGATAGCCGCAATGCAATACTTGAAATAAGAGCAGGAACAGGAGGAGATGAGGCAGCTATCTTCGCAGGTGACCTCTACACAATGTACAAAGGGTATGCAACCAAACAAGGCTGGCGTATGGAAATAGTAGAAGCATCAGAAAGTGAAGCGGGGGGGTATAAACAAATTATAGCAGAAATAAAAGGAACTGATGTATTTTCTAAGCTAAAATTTGAATCAGGAGCACACAGAGTACAAAGAGTTCCCAAAACAGAATCTCAAGGACGAGTTCATACTTCAGCAGCAACAGTTGCCGTTTTACCAGAAGCAGAAGAAGTAGATGTGCAAATAAATCCAGATGATTTGCGTATAGATACCTATAGGTCGCAAGGGGCAGGGGGACAACATGTTAACACAACTGATTCAGCGGTAAGGATAACCCATATTCCCACTGGAGTAGTCGTAGAAATGCAAGAAGAACGCTCCCAGCATAAAAATAAAGCAAAAGCCATGTCTATCCTTAGAACCAGAATCTATGACGCACAAAGGCAAAAATTAGCAGCACAAAGAGCAGCAGATAGAAAATCGCAAGTGGGTTCGGGCGACCGTTCGGAAAGAATAAGAACATATAACTACCCACAAGGAAGAGTAACAGACCACAGAATAAACCTTACTCTATATAAGTTAGATGATGTAGTTTCAGGCGAGGCATTAGACGAAATTGTTGATGCATTGATAACAGAACACCAAGCAGAACTTTTAGCTGAAACTTCCTAATTATTAAATTAACAGCACCATGTAAAAAAAGCATATCTGCTATTGTAATAATATTTCAAGAAAAACTTGTAATAACTTTTCTTATAAAGTAAAAAACACCCGTGGTTTATAGGGAATCACAATATTTTCTTAAACCACATTGGTTTAACAAATGCTGGAGGTAATGTATGGCATCACCTAAGGCTTACGTTAAAAGACGTAAGGCTAGGAGAAGGTCTAATAAATATATTAGTGCTTTCATAAATGTGTTATTTCTTTGCTCTGCAATTATCCTTGCTGGAAAATTGATAGGAGCAGAAGAAAAAAGTAAAAAAATACACTTTACTTATAACGCAACATACACACACACAAGGTAATCCCAATTCGGGGATTCTTTAAAAGAAATCATATAAATCAAATAATATAATCCCGATCAGGGAACAAATTTTATATAGATATAAATAAAGTTATGGAAATTTTATTTGACTTTCCAAGAAAAAATAATATAACTCACATAATTGTTGTTTTTTTATTTAATAGAGGAATAGGATAATGGAGAAAACCAGTAATATTGAAAGGGTGTTATTCCTATTAGCAGGAGGGGTTATTGGTGCAACATTGCTTTATGCAGTGGATAAAACATTAGTAAAAGAGAATATAACTACAAATACTAATGATGTAGTTAGCAGAGTTACATGCTATTCAGGACCATTAAAAATTTATGATAATCTTGTAAGGAGAGATTATAGTAAATCTTGGGGTAATTATAAGTTAGAAAACCTTGACACAGGAAAGAAAAGTAGAATAAGCGGTGCTACATGCATTGCCACTGATTTTAATGCATAACAGGCACCTAAATTTAAGGCAACATCACATCCCGATGGAATCCAATTTGGTAATAGCACTAACGAAACATTTACAATAAATAAAAAAGTACCAAAGCCAACCCTTTAGCTATATAACATTATCTTTGAAACTAGCTATATAACCAGATACATAAAAAAATAGAAACTGAATTTTATTTATTTCAGTTTCTACTTAAAAATATCTAAAAACTTCTTACTTCTTTCCACCTGTAATATTCAGTGATTTTAATAAATCCATAGGCATGGGAAGAACTATTGTACTTCCCTTTGCATTGGTAAATTCACCCAAAGTCCCAAGATAACGAAGCTGCATAGTTTCTGGTCTTTTTGCAAGTATTGTTGCCGCTTCATCAAGCTGCTCAGCTGCCTGCAATTCACCTTGAGCATTAATAATTTTAGCTCTTCTTTCTCTTTCGGCTTCTGCCTGTTTTGCCATTGCACGAACCATGCTATGGTCAAGGTCTATATGTTTAATTTCAACATTGGTAACTTTTATTCCCCATCCATTTGTTTGTGAATCTAAAATTTCTCTAACATCATCATTCAACTTATCCCTATGTGACAGCATTTCATCAAGGTCATGCTTACCAAGAACCGAACGTAATGTAGTTTGTGAAAGTTGGCTCGTGGCTTGCCCGAAATCTTCAACTCTGTTTATAGCATGACCAGGGTTGATTACCTGATAATAAACAACAGCATTAACTTTTACCGATACATTATCTTTGGATATAACATCTTGTGAGGGAATATCTTCTGTTCTTACCCTTATATCAACTCTAACAAGCTCTTGTAAAAAAGGGATAATAATTTGAACCCCAGCATTCCTAGTGCCAGAATATTTACCAAGTGTATAAACAACTCCTCTTTCATATTCTTTGATTATTCTAAATGACGACACTAATAAAACTAATGCCAGTATAAATAATATTGGTAAAAATCCACTCATTTTATGCTCCTATATAATTACCTTAAGTTTTAAATCTTCTATTTTTGCGACAACAACTTTATCTTTTGGTGATAATTCTAATTCATCATCACTATATGCTTGCCAAACCACACCCTGAATTCTTACACGACCTTCTTTTCCTTTCCAGTCAATAATTTCTGCCTTTCCACCTACAATACTTTCTGCTCCTGTAGTTGCTTCTCTGTTATATACTTTATATGTAAGATAAACGGTTAGTAAAACAAGAAAGACCCCAAATACACCTATTCCGATAAGTACATCATAAGTAACTTCCAGACCAGGCATAGCTTGACTATCAAACATTATTGATGCTCCTGTAATAAATGCGATAACACCACCAATTCCCAATATACCAAATGAAGGTACAAAGGATTCAGCTGTCATAAATATAAGTCCTAGAGTAAGCAACACTAATCCCATAGCATCTATAGGCAATATATTTATTGCATATAGCCCTATGGTAAGTGAAATTGCCCCAATAACTCCAGCAACCATAGTACCAGGATTGTAAAATTCAAGCAAAAGACCATATACACCAAGCATCATAAGGATAACAGCCAAATTTGGATTTGTTATAATTGTAAGAAATTGAGTAATAAAATCAGGTTCAAACTTTATTTCTTTGGCAGATGAAAGGTCAAGAGTAACAATATCTCCATCTTTTAATTTGATTACTTTCCCATCAATCTTACTTAAAAGCTCATCATCATTTTTAGCAATAAAATCGATGACATTATTTTCCAATGCCTCTTTAGCAGTCAGGCTTTCCGCATTTATAACAGCCATTTCCCCCCATTCTGCATTGCGTCCTCTTTCTTTAGCTATTCCTCTGATAAAAGCAGAGCTATCCTTTATAGCTTTTTCATGTAAATCATCTTTTGGTGCTTTTTGTTCTTTAATATTTGACGGAATAGGAGAATCTCCAACCTGAACAGGAGTCGCAGCACCAATATTTGTGCCATTTTTCATCGCTGCAATATGCGCAGACATAACAATAAAAGTACCCGCACTAGCAGCATGAGCACCTGCTGGAGAAACATAAAGAGCAACAGGAACAGGAGATTCCATTATCAAGCTGACCATATCGCGTGTAGAGGTTAAAAGCCCACCAGCCGTATTTAGCTTAATAAGCAAAAGTTGTGCATTTTTTTCTTCAGCAAGTTCTATACCTTTTTTCAAATATTCATAATAAGCAGGACCAATAGGCCCGTCCATAACCATGCTCACATAAGGTTTTGCATCTTTAGAATAGGCATTACCAGTAAATGATATTAAAATAAAAGCTGTAAAAATAAAAAAATATCTAATTTGCGACATCACACATTCCTGTTAAATATATTTGGAATATGTAACCCATATTATAGTCATTTCAACTACAATTATATAAATTTTATATTTTTTATAAGAAAAACTGTTATTTATTTAATATCCCAAGTGATATTGGCAGCTATCTTACTATCTCTATCACAATCACCAGTAGGAGAAAATGATGTATGTTCAGTTCCATAGGCAAAAAGTTTTACCATTCCATTTTGTATCTGATAATCCCAACCTTCTCTTAATCTTAAACTATATTCTTTTTCTTTA
>JALTZE010000025.1 GCA_027051315.1 Micavibrio sp. | reverse complement strand
AATGGCAAGATTGGTTTTTTGCGAAGTTATGCTTTTGAATTTAATGAAGCCGATTTTCAGCGTTATAAAGGTAAAATTGAGTTGTTTGGTTATCGTGTTTTAAATATACAATATTTTCATCCCAATCATATTGATTCACTGAATAATGAATAATCAACAATGAATAAAAAAACCACACACCAGCAAAAACCCTTAATTCGCTTACTCAAATACGCCAAAGGTTTACGCAAAAATATAATTGCTGCCAGCATTTGTTCGGTTATCAATAAATTATTTGACATTGCACCAGAAATTGGTCTTGCTCGCTCACTTAAACATAATACGAATACCGACAATATTAAAGAAAAAAACGAAGATAGATATGAAAAACTCGAATTATCATTTCACAAAAGATTACGTGAAGGATTTTTAACTATAGCGAAAGAAAATCCTCAAAGATGCTTTGTTATTGATGCGACAGATAAAATAGATAATATCACAAATAAACTAATATCAATCATGAAGGAGAAATTTTTAAATGCCTGAATTTGATATGTTTGGTGATAAAATAGAAGAAAACACTACAAATACAGATGAAGATTTTGTTATATCCAATCCCAAATCCATGAAATTTTGTTTGGGACATGATGATATTGAGAATCATCTTCTAGAACTACACAACAAAGGAAAACTGCCTCATGCGATAATATTTTCTGGTCCTTATGGAGTTGGTAAATCAACAATGGCATTTAGAATTGCTAAATTTCTTTTAAATGAAGAAAACAACAAGGAAAATGCAGGGCTTTTTGGTGAAGAAACAAACATTCCAGCAACAAATTTTAATATCCCTCCAGATAGCAAAGCAGCAACGCTTGTTGCCTCTGGTGGACACCCTGACCTTTTAACCATACAAAGGGAATTTGATGAAAAAAAAGGGACAAAAGAGCCAACTATCAAGGTTGAAGAGGTTAGAAAAATTAATCCTTTTATGAGACTCACAGCTTCAGAAGGAGGGTGGCGAATAGTTATAATAGATGATGCTGATAAAATGGGACGAAGCTCACAAAATGCAATCCTAAAAATATTAGAAGAACCACCAGAAAAATCTCTAATTATTCTAGTATGTCACAATATAGGAAATATTATATCCACCATAAGGTCAAGATGTAGAATTATTAACTTCCCCAAACTTGAAGATAAAATTATAAAACAGCTTTTAAATGCAGAATTTTCCAATGGTGATTTATCAGAAAAAGATATTGACGTAATAGTTGGGCTTAGTGATGGAAGTATCGGAAATGCAATTGATTTTGCCGATAGTAAATCAGTTGATTATATTATAAAACTTTCAAAATTAATAGAAAATCCAGAAAAAATGGATAAGGTTGCTATATATAACTATGCAGAAAATATTGGAGGCTCAGCCCAATTACGCTCTTATGATATATTTAAAAAAACATCAATATTGCTTTTAGAAAATTTTATAAAAATCAAAGTTACAGGAATATATAATTTGTCCACTCCCTTTACATCAGATATTTACGCCCCATTAATAGATAAATATCCTTTACATGAATGGATTAATCTGCATGATAATGCGAAAGAACATTTTGAAAAGTTTGACAAGGCTAACCTTGATAAAAAACAAGCAATTTTAGAATTTTTTTGGCTTTATTCCAATATAAACAAGCAGAGTGCATAAAGAATGAAAAAGAATTTTTATATAACAACACCGATATACTATGTTAATGGTGAACCTCATATTGGTGCAACTTATACCGATGTTGCATGTGATGTTATGGCAAGATTTAAAAGGCTTGATGGTTATGATGTAAAATTCGTCACAGGCACCGATGAACATGGTCTAAAAGTTAAACAAGCAGCAGAAAAAAAAGGAATAGATGCTCAGTCATTTACAGATATTGTATCAAAAAATTTCATGAATCTTTCAGAAAAAATGAATATATCTAATGATGATTTTATCAGAACAACTCAAACAAGACATAAAAAAGCAGCTCAGGCCTTATGGAATAAGCTTCTAGAAAATGGAGAAATATATCTTGATAGCTATTCAGGTTGGTATGCTGTTCGTGATGAAGCATATTACAGCGAAGATGAGCTAGAAAAATCAGAAGATGGAAAAATGATTGCACCTAGCGGAGCAGAATGTGAATGGGTTGAAGAAGAAAGCTACTTTTTCAAATTATCAAAATGGCAAGATAAGCTTTTGGAACTATATGAGTCTCATCCTGAGTTCATTGCACCTAATTCGCGCCGGAATGAAGTTATAAGTTTCGTAAAAGGAGGGCTTAACGACCTTTCAATTTCACGAACTACATTTGATTGGGGCGTTGCTGTACCTGAAAATGATAAACATATTATGTATGTATGGATTGATGCATTGACTAACTATCTTACCGCAATTGGCTATCCCGATACCAAATGTGATGAATTTAAAAAATACTGGCCTGCTGACCTTCATATGGTTGGAAAAGATATTTTAAGATTTCATGCCGTATATTGGCCTGCTTTTTTAATGGCTGCCGATATTGAGCCACCAAAACGTATATTTGCGCATGGCTGGTGGACTTCAGAAGGACAAAAAATGTCAAAATCTTTGGGCAATGTAATCTCTCCTGACGTTCTTATTGATAAATATGGCGTTGATGGCTCAAGATATTTTATGTTAAGAGAAGTTCCATTTGGCAATGATGGTGATTTTTCACACCAACAAGCAATATCAAGAATTAATGGTGAGTTATCAAATGGACTTGGTAACTTGGCTCAACGTACACTTTCAATGATATTTAAAAATCTTGATGGTATATATCCTGAAATTGATGAATTAACAGTAGAAGATAAAAAACTTCTCAATAGTGCAGGGGAAGATTTACTAAATTTTGTTAGAAAAGAAATTGAACAACAACGCTTTCACAAAGCATTAGAGCAAATTTGGAAAATTATTGGTGAAGCCAATGCATATATTGATGAACAAGCACCATGGAATTTAAAGAAAACTGATACTGTACGTATGGGGGTTGTCCTGTACGTTATAAGTGATACTGTTCGAAGACTTGCTATTATTCTTTCACCTTTTATGCCAGATTCGATGAATAAAATGCTTAATCAGCTTAAAGTTCCTGAAAATGAAAGAAGCTTTGAATTTATCGAAAATATGATTAAATCAGGAGTTAAAATAGAAAAACCTATTGGAATATTTCCAAGAATTGAACCAGATAAAGAGAAAGCAGCATAATATGTGGATTGATTCACATTGTCATCTCAATCACGTAAAAATTAAAGAAAATGATAGTAATATCAAAGACATAATTGCTCGTGCAAATGCTGCGGGTATAGATGGTATGCTCTCCGTTAATTGCAGAATATCTGATGAATTCGAAGAAATCAAAAACATAGCAGAAAGTTTTGATAATGTCTGGTGTTCAATTGGCACTCATCCACATGATGCAGGAGCAAAAGAAGAAAAAGCATATTCGGTAAAAGATATAGTAAATCTTACTTCTTCTAGTAATAAAGTCATCGCAATCGGAGAAACTGGTCTAGATTATTTTTATAAAAATTCAAGCATTGATGACCAAAAAGAAAGCTTCAGAAAACATATAAGAGTATGCCTAGAAACAGGATTACCTTTGATTGTGCATTCACGTGATGCAGAAGATGATACTATGGAAATAATTAGGGAAGAGGGGGCAGGTACTTCTCTTAGTGGAGTAATGCATTGTTTCAGCTCCGATAGAAAATTAGCAGAAGAAGCTCTTGATTTTGGTTTTTACATATCTTTTTCTGGAATAGTTACATTTAAAAAATCCCAAGAACTGCGTGATATAGCAAAAGACATACCAATTGATAGAATTTTAACGGAAACAGATGCACCTTTTCTTGCACCTGAACCGCATCGCGGGCGCATATGTGAACCTGCATTAATGGTTCATACCGGAGAAATCCTAGCATCACTTCACGATATGGCTTTAAATGATTTTGCAAAACATACTTCTGATAATTTTTTTAGCTTATTTAAAAAGGCAAAACTTAAATGAGCAATTATATAAAAATTTTAGGATGTGGTAATTCAATGGGTGTTCCTGCCGCTGGGAATATTTGGGGGCAATGCAACCCCAAAGAACCTAAAAACATCAGAAAAAGAGCAAGTATTTTAATCAAAAAAGATAATAAAAACATAGTGATAGATACAGGAGCAGATTTTAGAGCTCAAACACTTGAGTATAATATCAATCATATCGATGCAGTTATATATTCCCATTATCACGGTGACCACTGTCACGGTATCGACGATTTAAGACCTTTTTTCAGAGAAAGTAAAAAAGCAATTCCCATTTATAGTGATTTAGATACTATAGAAAATCTCTCAGAAAGATTTCCATATTGTTTCAAAGAAAGCCTAGATGGCTTTTATAAGGCCATTGTAGAACCAAATATATGGACTAATAAGCATTTTGGATACGAACAAAATATTCAAGGAATTAGCATAACACCATTTATCCAAGACCACTTATCATGCAAATCAATAGGTGTACGTGTTGGTGATATTGCATATAGTACAGATTTTGCCAGCCTTGATGAATTTTCTCTTAATTGCTTAAAAGGAATAAATACTTGGATAGCAGATGGCGCAGGATATTGGGACGATGAAATATTTGTTCATTGCACTATAAAACAGCTAATAAAATATAACGAAATTATAGGAGCAAAAAGAGTTATCGTTACTGATTTATCAACACGTATGGATTATAAGAAATTGACCAACGAGCTTCCAGAAGGATTTGAACCTGCATATGATGGCTTAATTATAAATCTTTAAAAAAATAACAAAGTAACATCAATCTAAATCCAGACCTTTCTTAAATCTAATCCTATTTTCCATAATATACATTATCACATCAAAGATATGGTGAAATTTATATTATTCAGCAATAATAGATTGTTACCTATTCTATTTATTATAATATGGTGTTTATTATAATATGGTGCCGTTGATAGGATTCGAACCTACGACCAATCGCTTACGAAGCGACTGCTCTACCAAACTGAGCTACAACGGCAACAGACACAGTGAAAAAACTCCATATTATAATTATTATATTACCATTATTCATTTAATGGTGACCATGCAGGGTCAGAACCATCCTTAGGTGTTACCAATATTTTTTCATTATATCCCGTTATATCAATAGTATAGATTTTTGATGAACGACCTTCGCCCTTGGGACCTGTTGGGTTTTCCTTAAAATAAGTCAAAACCCTGCCATTTGGTGACCAACTAGGTCCTTCCACATGATATGCACTAGTGATAAGCCTTTCACCAGAACCATCAGGTCTAATTACTCCTATATAAAATTTACCTTTAAGTATCTTGGTAAAAGCAATTAAATCTCCTCTGGGTGACCACACAGGATTACCATATCTACCTTTATTAAAAGTAATACGATGCTGATTATCACCATCTGAATCCATAATATAAATTTGCTGCGTCCCGCCTCTATCAGATTCAAAAGCAATTTTCTTATTATCAGGAGAATATGAAGGACTAGTATCAATAGCCAAATTATCAGTAAGTCGCTTAAGTTTATTGTTTTTTAAATCCATAGTATAAATATCACTATTTCCATTTTTTGCCAAAGACATGATAACTTTCTTACCATCAGGAGAGAATCTAGGCGCAAAAGTCATTCCAGGAAAATCTCCCAAAATTTTCTGCTTTCCTGTGTCGATATTATAAATATAAACTCTCGGCTTTTTATTAACATAAGAAACATAAGTAATAACCTGCTCAGTAGGAGAAAATCTCGGCGTTAGAACAAGATTACTCCCATCTGTAAGATATTTATGGTTATGACCATCTTGGTCCATTATTGCCAATCTTTTTACCCTATGTAGCGGTGAACCACTTTCAGATATATAGACAATTCTTGAGTCAAAATAACCATCTTCACCCGTAAGCCTTGAATAAATATCATCTGAAATAACATGAGCAATCCTGCGCCAATTTGAAGGATTAGTCATATAAGCAATTCCTAAAAGCTGCCTTTCACCAAAACTATCCCATAATCTAAATTCAACTCGAGTACGTCCATCATCAGTTTTTTTAATCACTCCAGAAACCAGTGCCTGAGAATTTATAGCGCGCCACTCTGAAAATCTGGGGCCATATTTTGCAAGAGATTCATCATCTTGGATAAAAGAACGAGGATTCAAAGGAGCAAATAACCCAGAATTTTCAAGATTGGAAGAAATAATACCAGCCATTTTTTGCCCCAATTTTCTATCCTCCATATCTTCCGCATAAAAATTGGTGATAGCGATTCTCAAAGGCTCTACATTCGGCTTATTAACAGTAATAGCAGAAAGCTCTGCATAGCTAGGTGAAGAACTAATAATTAAAGCGACTAATAAAAATAAATATTTTTTCATGACTACAACACATCTCTGGGGTCAAAGGTAAAAGATATAGTTTTCCATATCTCATATTTTTCTGGTGGTAAATTAAGC
>JALTZE010000024.1:3585-6551 GCA_027051315.1 Micavibrio sp. | reverse complement strand
GGATATAAAAACCACGCACATTTTGTTTTAGAGCGTAGAATGGCGGAAAATCCAGAAAATGTATGGAATTTTCTTGAAAAACTTAGAATTAAATATAAAGAATCAGCCAAAAAAGACCTTGAACAATTACAATCATTTGCAAAAGAGCTTGATAATATTGATGATATAAAACCATGGGATATTTCATATTATTCTGAGAAACTAAAAGAAAAGCTCTTTGATTTTTCTTCGGAAGAATTACGCCCTTATTTCAAGCTAGAAAATGTTTTACAAGGTTGCTTTAAGCATTTTAGCAAGTTATTTGATATAGATTTTATCCAAGCAGAAGAAAAATATCCAACTTGGCATAAAGATGTAGTAGTTTATGATGTTTTCGATAAAGAAAATAATAAATTTCTAGGCAATCTATATGCTGATTTTTACCCCAGAGCAGGGAAAAAGACGGGAGCATGGAAAACAAGCTATCGTGATACTGGGTTATATAATGGAAAAATAGAAAGACCTGTTGTATCAATAGTATGCAATTTTACCAAACCGACTCAAAATACTCCATCTTTACTTTCTTTTGATGAAGTAACAACTTTATTTCATGAAATGGGACACGCAATACATTGCATGTTAGGACAGGGTAAATATCAATCTCATACAGGAACCAATGTTTTATGGGATTTTGTGGAGCTTCCATCACAATTAATGGAAAATTGGTGTTATGAGCAAGAAACTCTAAACATGTTTGCTTATCATTATGAAACAGGTGAAAATATACCAAATGATTTGGTGGAAAAACTTGTAAAATCCAAAAATTTTATGAGTGGCTGGATGGGGCTTAGACAAGTAACGTTCGGTATTATAGATATGTCATGGCATACAACGTCACCATCAGATATAGAAAATATAGAAGAATTCGAAGATAAAGCCACAAAGAATTGTCGCCTTTTACCTAAAATAGGTAAACCAATGTCAGTTTCATTTAATCATATTTTTGCTGGAGGATATTCTGCAGGTTACTATTCATATAAATGGGCAGAAGTGCTGGATGCAGATAGTTTTGAAGCTTTTAAAGAAAATGGGTTATATGATAAAAAAACAGCGATAAAATATAAAAAAGAAATATTGGAACGTGGTGGTAATGAACATCCTGCAATATTATATAAAAATTTTCGTGGTAGAGATGCTGACCCTGATGCTCTATTAAGGCGAGAAGGTTTAATATAATACCAATTGGCATTCATTCATGAATTACAATTGGAAGATTGCGACCGCAAGTCGTTGCCAATGCAACGAAAGCAACGTGGCGTTTGAACGTAAATAGCATATTGAAGGCTATTTATAGCTAATCCAGAAGATAGATACAAAAAGGGTCTTGTTTATAAAAAACAAGACCTTATGAGTTGTGTGGGGATTAACACATCCCCTCTATTTACCAGCCGTTAGATTTATCAGGGTAACTATATGGGGAGAAGTAACCCCTGATAAAAAGCTATATTTATTTACACACACACCCAAAGTCATGGATTATATTTCCATTAGTTATCTTTTAACCTTGGGATAGTCGGGACAATAAACAGATTTTTTATTCGTGTCAACAGTTTCTTTTAAAAAAAATAAGGTAAACTTAAGGAAAACATAAGTTATATGTTGTTTTTATGAAAAAGAATCTATATTTTTATTATTTTTCAGCAATTTTTACAGATATATTCTCATCCAAAGATACATATTTTGTATATCTGCCCGCTACAACATCATCAAGTGAGGGTGTAGGCTGCCCATATTTTATTCTATATATCCAAAAATTTGAAAGAACCCTTTCTACATAAGCGCGAGTCTCAGCAACAGGAATAGATTCTATAAATAATAGCGAATCATCAATATATCTTAATTGTTTTTTCCATTTTCTTAAATTTCCTGGTCCTGCATTATAAGCAATAGCCACAAACATAAGGTCGTTACCAACATTATCAAGGGACATTAGATGTTTAACATATTCTTGACCTACGGTTAAATTTTCTGCGGAATCTTTTAACAGTTTCTTACCTTTTTCAAAGCTATATTTATTTGTATTTTTTATATAATTGGCGGTAGATGGCATAATTTGCATCAATCCAATTGCTCCACCGTAACTTTCTGCCTCAGGATTAAAACGTGATTCTTGTCTAGCGATTGCATGTATTAATGCTCTATCTATCTTATATCCTCCTACAGGTGAATATTTCAAATCAGGGTATAAAGCTCCATCATAGAGATTTCCTCTATTATCATATATTACACTACCAAATCTTAGTGAATATGATGCAAGACCAAAATTACTGGAAAAGGCAAGTAAAGCTTGTTTTAATTCATAATTATCTTTTGGTCTGATAAGCCTTAATTCACGTTCTGCAAAATTATATTGCCCTGCCTGAACCAACATTGCGGCTCTTTTGGCTGCTGGATATTTCATTAATATATTTTTATATTTGTCATTATATTTTGGAATATCCCAATTGAAATCAAAATCTTGCCCCAAAGCTCTTACCGCTATTAATCCATAAAATGTCCTTGGATATTCTGCTGCTTTTCTTAACCAATAACTAACTTTTACTAATTTTCTTTCTCTCATATATGCTCTTGATGCCCAATAAGCTCCCGCAGAAGAAGTCCATCTTGAGGCATAAGAGGAGGTGGCTGTTACTTCAAAATATTTTGCTGCATTCTCATAGTAACCATTTTTCCAAGCAACCATACCAGCCACCCAGCCAGCAAGTGGAACATTATTTCCAGAACGATTTATTGCTTCCAAAGCTAAAGAAAGAGCTTTTTTATCCTTACCTACATACATATATCCAGCAGCAATTTGCGCTTTGTACATATCAAATTCAGTATTATCGAGATATTTTGATGCTTTGCTATTTTTTAAAATATTATATGCCGTAGTTGGTCTTTCTCTTGATATATTATCTTTAATAATTTTTAAAAGATTGCCTATG
>JALTZE010000024.1:0-3575 GCA_027051315.1 Micavibrio sp. | reverse complement strand
GTTTCAAATCATTGGGCATACTGATAGTGATGGTAGTAGCGAAAAAAACCTATTATTATCTCAGCAACGAGCAGAATCTGTTAAAAACACTTTAATAACTCTAGGTATTAAAGCAGAACGATTAACAACTTTAGGTAAAGGAGAAACAGAATCTCTAAACGCAAACAGTACCCCTGAAGAAAAATCAAACAATAGACGTGTAGAGTTTATTAAAATATAATAATTATGAAAAAAATAATTTTATTAATAATTAGTTTGCTATTTGTAGGTTTTTTTATATTTCCATTGCCTCTGGTTAGGGCAATTCTATATATCTTATGAGAAAAAGGATAATCATAATATTTTTCCATCCAATTTTTTAATTCTTTGAATGAGCTGTGATATTTATCATGCATATATCTTTGATATAAAACATGTCCCATAAGTCTTCTATCTCTTAAAAGAGAAATTTTTTTATCAGCCTCTTTCCACTTTCCCAAAGATTGGAGTGAAAATATCTCTTTATATAACTTTGCTGAACGGTCAGAAAGTACCCCATCGATTAAATCTTCTGGTCTTTTAAAAGGTTTTGGAAAATTCTTAACTTTATTTACAGGATATGTATTGCCCTTTTTCAAAAGTTCTTCAATAGATAATCTATCATTAATATTATCTGGTTTTGGTACAGGTTTTATTATATCTGCTGAGCTAACATTGCTTGCCGATATGATAATAAATGTAAATAAGAAAAAAATATTCCAAAGCAATATAATATCCTTTATTTCTTATTGAGAAGAAAATTTAAATAGTTAAAAGTCATTATATCATGTCCTTGATTTTCAACATATCATTCCAGACATGTTTTTTATTTAAAGGATTAAGATGTAAATTCTCAGGGTGATAAGTTATAATTGCTTTTATATTATTATCATAATCAAAAATCTTTCCCCTGATTTTTGATATTCCGCCATCAATATCCAGTAATGTTTTTGCAGGTAAGGTGCCGAGTAAAATAAGAAAGTCTGGATTTATCAATTCAATATGTTTTTTTATAAATAATTTTGCCAGAGATATTTCAGAATCTGTTAGGCTTCTATTACCAGGAGGGCGCCAATTCATAACATTGGTAATATATATATTATCTCTACTTAATTTTATTGATTTAAATATATTATCAAGCAAAACGCCATTCTTACCTGCGAATGGCTTGCCTTGTCTATCTTCTTCAGCTCTGGGTACATCTCCAATCACCATTATTCTTGCTTGACTATTGCCATCAGCAAAGACCATATTCATCGCAGTTTTTTTGATAGCAAATCCATCAAAATTCTCAATAATATATTTAAGCTTATCGAGATTATCGGCTGATTCTATTAATTTTCTAACTTCTAAAGCAGCATCGGCAGCCCCTAATTTTGGTGAAATGGGTAATTTATTTTCTGCCTTACCTTTAGCAAAATTCATTGAAGAAACTGTTTTTCTGCGGTCTATTGCATTTTCTTCATAACATACATCAATGCCTTCATCTAAATGCCATTGTAAGGCTGAAAGATAAATATCAAACTTGCTAATATTATCGCAAGATAAATTATTCATATAAAAAATCCTTCAAGACGAATAAAGCTTATATATAAATCGTCATATTTTTTAAAAATTATGCTATAGTAAGAATGTTATATTAACCTTCATAATTAAAAATATCTAGCTAAGTTAAAGCATTATAAACAAAAAAACGGAAAAAACACATGACAGAAGAAACACGCAAAGACCGTGAATCAATGGAATATGATGTAATAATAGTAGGAGGAGGTCCAGCAGGGCTTTCATGTGCTATACGTTTAAAACAAATGGCCCAAGAAAATAATGAAGAAATATCCGTATGTATTATTGAAAAAGGTGCAGAAATTGGCTCTCATATCTTATCTGGTGCAGTATTTGAAACAAAAGCTCTTGACGAGCTAATATCTGATTGGAAGGAGAAAGGTGCTCCTGTAAAAGTAAAAGCAAAGAAAGACAGTTTCTTGTTTCTTACGGAAAATAAATCGTATAAACTCCCAACTCCTCCACAAATGAAGAATCATGGAAATTATATTATTTCTTTGGGGAATCTTTGTCGATGGTTGGCAGAGCAGGCAGAAAGTCTTGGTGTGGAAATTTATCCAGGTTTTGCTGCTGCTGAAATTTTATATGATGAAGATGGGGCTGTGAAGGGTGTTGCCACTGGCGATATGGGAATTGATAAAAATGGCAATAAAACAGATATGTTTGAAGCAGGGGTGGAACTTCACGCCAAACAAACAATTTTTGCCGAAGGTTGTCGTGGTTCTTTGACAAAAGAGCTTATAAATAAGTTTAATCTTAGAAAAGATTCAGACCCGCAAACATATGGCTTAGGAATAAAAGAAATATGGGAGATTAGTCCAGAAAAACATAATGAAGGAAATATTATCCATACAATAGGCTGGCCAATGGATAGCAAAACTTATGGTGGTTCATGGATATATCATATGGAAGATAATATGGTTTCAATTGGATTTGTGGTTGGACTTGATTATAGAAATCCTTATCTTTCCCCTTTTAATGAAATGCAAAGATTTAAAACACATCCTGAAATTAAAAAACTGCTTGATGGTGGTAAGAGAGTAGCGTACGGTGCGCGTACACTTGTTGAGGGCGGCATACAATCATTGCCAAAATTATCTTTTCCTGGTGGAATATTAATAGGTGATTGTGCAGGATTTTTAAACGTACCTAAAATAAAAGGTAATCATACTGCTATGAAATCAGGAATGATAGCGGCAGAGGCTGTATTTGAATTGTTAAGTAATGATGCGAAGAAAAATAACGAATGTTATAAATACAAAGAAAATCTTAAGAAAAGCTGGATTTACAAAGAGTTATATAAATCAAGAAATATTCGACCAGCCTTTAGAAAAGGGTTGTTTATAGGACTTGTAAATGCAGCTTTTCAAACTTTGGGTGGGTGGTTATTACCTATAACTTTTAAAAATCATGATGATTATAAACAGCTTGAACCTGCATCTGAACATGAAAAAATAGAATACCCAAAACCAGATAATATATTAACTTTTGACAGGTTATCAAGCGTATATCTAACAGGTACAAGTCATGCTGAAAATCAACCATCGCATCTTAAATTAAAAGATAGCTCAATCCCAATAAAAAAGAATTTACCAGAATATGATGAACCAGCACAAAGATATTGCCCCGCTGCTGTTTATGAAATAATCGAAGAAAATGGAAGTGAAATATTCAAAATAAACTCGCAAAACTGTATTCACTGTAAATGTTGTGATATAAAAGACCCAAGCCAAAATATAAATTGGACAGTACCGCAAGGGGGAGAAGGTCCAAATTACCCAAATATGTGATTGTTTTAACCAGAATATAAGCTATATTTGTTAAATATTATCATTAGTAAGCTAACCGTGAGTCGGGAGAAAATAATTGAAAACATCGTTACTAATCACCGCAGTAATAGGTGCAATAACAGGATATATAATTTCACCATTATTAAAAAATAATGAAGTAATTGCTGCGGGAAAAGAACCTGAAAAAGAACAAATACAATTATC
>JALTZE010000023.1 GCA_027051315.1 Micavibrio sp. | reverse complement strand
ATATAGTGTAAATATGCTTTTAAAGTAAATATATTTGTTTGTTTTGTACAAAATCTTAAAATATTTTATTTTTTATAGAATATATTAATATATGATAACATATAATATAGTCATCTTATTCTTAAGGAGTGCAAATGTTAGTTTTTTTAAGAATTATCTATTTTATTGCTGTTGTAATGACCACTACTTTTATTCTTAGCGATTCAGTAACGGCACAAGAAAATGATAATGTTACCACCAACTCCATAGAAGAAGATGATAATAAATCAGATATGGCTTCTTTGGTTTCATATAAAGATATAGAAGATATTGCGTGGATTATGGGAGTAAGGTCATTAAGTAGTGATGATGATATAGACAATTTTCTCAAAATTAATGAATGCGATATGTACAAAGAATTTTATTCAAACGAATTTGAATGGCGCAATATAAGAGAAATAGCTAAAGATAGCATTTCTATAAAATTAAATAAAATACCTAAAACATTGGAATATGTCCAACCTATATATGTTAAGCAATACGATTTTAAGCGAAAAGGCTTCCCTTTGGATAAAGATTATAAATTTGCTGGTAGCTCCAGATTCCATATAAGCCCCGACGATATTAAAGATTTAAAATGTACCAAATATATTAAATTTCTAGACTATCCATCTGATATTGTATTATTTAGTAAACGCCCTGTTTATCTTACTTTCATTCCCCTTGATATAGAAACAGCAAAAGAATTCACAGAAAACGTTCCTGCTACGTTAAATGACGATGATGAATATATAAGACCCATGTATATAAAAATGAATGTAGCTTTCATTAAATATAAAAGAAAATTTTTTAATTTATCAGCAGGCCGGATGGTTAATGAATATTTTGGAACTGTCAATGGTTATGAGATATTTCTTGATAAATACCTTACTCGCTCCATTTTGAAAAAAGACCTTAGAAGCAAAAAAGAGATTGAAGCAGCAAAAAAAATCAAAAACAATGATTAATTAGCTCTAATAATAGCCTGCCTAAAATCATCAAGCGGTTTTATTTTATCGCCATCTTTTACATGCCAAAATGTCCAGCCATTGCAAGAAGGAGCTCCTTGAACCGCTGCACCAACTTTATGTATTGAACCTCTATGTGGACCAGTATGTAATGTTCCATCTGCATTTATTACTGCCTCATATTTATTCTTAGCACAAGTCAGTTTTGTACCAGCTTTCAATATTCCATTTTCAATCAAACTACCAAATGGAATTCTTGGCTGTTCTCTTTTTGTAATGGTTTTTAATAATTCATCATCTTCTGTTTTACTTATATTATCTATACGCTCTTGCGCATACTTTATATAGTCATCTTCACGTTCAATTCCAATCCATCTGCGCCCTAGTTTTTTTGCAACTGCGCCAGTCGTTCCTGAACCAAAAAAAGGGTCAAGAATAAGGTCACTTTGTTTTGTTGAAGCTGTTATTATCCTGTAAAGCAATGCTTCTGGTTTTTGGGTCGGGTGCACTTTCTTCCCATTTTCATCTTTAAGCCGTTCTTTCCCTGTGCATAAAGGAATGAACCAGTCACTCCTCATTTGAATATCTTCATTTGATGCTTTTAGTGAGTCATAATTAAAAGTATATTTTGATTTTTCGGATTTTGATGCCCAAATAATTGTTTCATGAGCATTTGTAAAACGCCTGCCTCTAAAATTCGGCATTGGGTTTGTTTTGCGCCATATGATGTCATTTAAAATCCAAAAATCAAGATTCTGCATCACTGAGCCAACTTTAAATATATTATGATAGCTACCTATTATCCAAATTGTACCATCTGGTTTCAAAATTCTTTTAGCAGCACTTATCCAATCAATTGAAAATTTCTCATACGCTTTGATTGAGGAAAACTTATCCCAATCATTATTAACAGCATCAACAGCAGAATTATCAGGTCTTGATAAATCTCCACCAAGCTGAAGATTATAAGGAGGGTCAGCAAAAATCATATCTACCGAATTTTCAGGTAAAGAATTCATTATTTTTATTGAATCACCCTTAACAATCTTATTTTCGTATTTTTTTGTTGATTTCATAGATTTTTGACTCGACTCTTTTAAAAATTTAAGAATTAATTATCAACGAATCATGAATCATTTTGGGAATCAGGTCAAGCTATATTACGCTGCTTTTATAATATTTTTTATCGGAGCAAAGCTTTTCCTATGATAAGGAGTAATGCCATATTTGTATATTGCTTCTAAATGTTCCTTTGTCCCATAACCAGAATTTTTATCCCACTTATATTCTGGATATTCTTCTCCTAATTTTTTCAAGAGGTTATCTCTGTAGACTTTTGCAATTATAGAAGCCGCAGCAATAGATATTGATTTAGAATCTCCTTTTATAATGGTTTGTATATTATTTTCTATTTCAGGTGCTCTATTACCATCAATAAGAGAAATCTCAGTAGAAAACTCCATATTTTTATATGATTCTTTCATAGCAAGCATAGTAGCATTGAGAATATTAATATCATCTATTTCCTCAATAGTTGCTTGACCTATACCGCAGTAACATGACTGCCTTATTTTATCATATAGATATTCTCTCTTTTTAGCAGATAGTTTTTTACTATCATTTATCTCATTCCATATAGGTAAGTTTTTATTTTCTTTCGGTATAAATACACATGCCGCAACCACAGGACCAACCAGAGTTCCTCTACCTGCTTCATCTATACCACAACAACTTGTATTGTAAGATTCTTCAATAGAAAAATCAGGATTATCAACCATTTAAGCTCTTACTCACTATTTCAAAAACGTCATTAGACAGATTCGGAATATTTATTATTTTTTCCATCGCTGTTTTCATTTTTTCTTGCCTATCTGTTGAATAATTTTTCCAGCTTCTCATAGGAGTTAGCAATCTTGAAGCTATCTGAGGATTTATATCATTAAGTTTAATCACAGCATCGGCAAGAATCTCATATCCTTTTCCAGTTTTATCATGAAAACATACAGGATTATTAAGAGCAAATGAAGCGTACACAGAACGTACACGATTAGGATTAGTATATGAAAAATCCTTATGAGATGTAAGTTTTGGTATATTTTCCAAAGTTTTATCATTTATAGCCATAGATTGAATTGAAAACCATTTATTCATAGCAAGTTCATGATAATTGAATTTATCGTAATATTCTTCTATACATTCTTCATATTCTCTCCCCCCAATATGGGATAGGACAGCAAGTGCACCAATACGGTCTGTCATATTATTTGCACTATCAAATTGTGTTTTTGCAGTTTCAATTGCATAACCTTTACCAGTTTTTATTAAAAAAGATAAAGCAGTATTTTTTATAGCCCTTTTTGCTATTGCGGCTGCATCATTTTTAAAATCAAGCGAATCAACATTATCATCATATATTTGTGAAAAAACATCTTCGCATTTTATGGCAAGCTCTTTGTAAACTATCTCCCGTGCATTATGTATTTTTTCAGGTTCTGCTTCATTAACCATAGTTATAAGAGTATTAATATCAGGCAAAGAAAGAGAACGAGCCATCAATGATAAATCTTCCTTTCCCTCCGTTGTTTTTTCTGCAAGATGTCTAAATGATGTTATATAGTCATTATCAATAGGGGTATCAGGATTTTTCAAAACCTCCATTATAGCTCTTCTAGATAATTCTTGACCTGCTTCATATTTATTAAATCCGTCATCATCATGAACCATAATAAAATGCAAATCATCTTTTGTCATATCCGTATTAATTATAACGGGAGCAGAGAAATTTCTTAATATTGAGGGAATTGGCTTTGATGAAATATCATTAAATATGAACTCTTGCGACGCTTCTTTTAGGTGCAATATAGTGTCATCAAGAATTTTATCTCCATTATTATTAAACAAAGCAGTTGCTATTGGTATATGCATTGGTTTTTTATCATTATTACTTTGCTTTAATATTAATTTATATTCTTTTTTATCTTCGTCATATTCAGTTTTTACATCTATCTTAGGTGTACCAGATTGACTGTACCATAATCTAAATTCTGAAAGGTCAATCCCTGATGCATCTTCCATAGTTTCCAAAAAATCATCGCAAGTTATTGCTTGACCATCATATCTTTCAAAATATAAATCTGTAGCTTTTCTAAATTTCTCTTTCCCCATAATTGTATGAAGCATTCTTATTACTTCTGCCCCTTTTTCATACACAGTCATTGTATAAAAATTATTTATTTCAATATAATTATCAGGACGTATAGGGTGGGAAAGGGGGCTTGCATCTTCTGGAAATTGGTATTTTTTAAGATGTTGAACATCATCAATTCTTTGAACAGACCTTGAATGCATGTCAGAAGAAAATTCTTGATCCCTAAAAACAGTTAACCCTTCTTTTAAGGAGAGCTGAAACCAATCACGGCAAGTTATTCTATTACCCGTCCAATTGTGAAAATATTCATGAGCAACAACAGATTCCACTTGATGAAAATCTTGGTCTGTAGCAGTATCCTCATGAGCAAGTATTAAAGCAGTATTGAATATATTTAAAGATTTGTTCTCCATCGCCCCCATATTAAAATCACTTACGGCTACTATATTGAATAAGTCAAGGTCATATTCGCGCCCGTAAACTTCCTCGTCCCATTTCATAGCGCGTTTCAAAGACTCCATTGCATGCTGGCACTGATTTTCATCTCCTTGCCTTACATATATTTTCAAATCAATATTTTTACCTGATTTTGTAATATATTTATCTGAAATATTGACAAGATTTCCTGCTACAAGCGCAAATAAGTAGCATGGCTTAGGGAACGGGTCATGCCATAATGTATAATGACGACCATCTTTTGTGTATCCTTGTTTTATTAAATTTCCATTTGATAAAAGTACTGGATAATCACTTGTATCTGCCTCTATTCTTACTTTGTAAACAGCCATCACATCAGGTCTATCTTGAAAATAAGTTATCTTTCTAAAACCTTCTGCTTCACATTGCGTGCAGTAAGTATCACCAGATTTATATAGACCTTCAAGAGCTGTGTTTTCCTCAGGACATATTTTTGTAATGATTTTCAGGGTGAATTCATCTTTTGGATTTTTTATAGTAAGAGAATCTTTCGTTAAAACATATTAACCTTCTGTCAGAATTTTATTATCTATTTCTATCTCAATAAGCTCTAGCTCCTCACCATTAAGATATAAATCATTATCAGAGCTTTCAGGATTCTTTTTATATTTAACTACAGATGTTACAGTAGTCTTTTCTTTTTCTAAGTGAAAATCAAGCTCTATATTTTCTGCAAGAAACGGGGGGACTTTATAATCTTTTAAATATATTGTTTTTGGTTCTGACATTATAACAACCTCTATGAAATTAGAGATTCATTCTATTTTTTAGTTATAATAGGGTCAATTAAATTTATCTTAGCGCCAGATTTGTTCTATGTATAAATTCTTCTCTACCTGAAAAACCTGTTATTTCTTCGATTTCTTTGCTGTTTTTTCCCTTAATTTTATTTCCATCTTCTGAATTATAAGATGATATTCCTATGGCAATTACATTATTATTTTCATCTAATATTTCTATTATATCACCTCTTAAGAAATTTCCTCTTATTTCTTTTATTCCAACTGGCAACAGGCTCTTTCCATTCTTAAGAGCATGAACCGCACCTGCGTCTATAATGACACTACCTTGATACTCCAAATGCGACAATATCCATTTTTTACGAGCACTCATAGGCTTTTCTTTTGTAAGAAAACAAGTAGATTTTACATCAATATCATTAATCAGCCTATTCAATGGATTATTGCATGTGCCATTTGCAATAATCATGTTTGTTCCTGAGTTAACCGCAATAATAGCAGCTTGTATTTTGCTTCTCATTCCACCTGTAGAAATACCATATCTAACATCTTTTCCCATTTCTAAATGACGGTCATCTATTTTTTCCACGACTGGAATATGCTTTGCTTGCTTATTCATTTTTTTTGGGTCATCGGTATATAATCCATCAATAGTAGATAACAAAATTAGAAGGTCAGCCCCAACCATCTGAGCCACTCTAGCCGCCAATCTATCATTATCACCAAATCTTATTTCTTGCGTTGTTACAGTGTCATTTTCATTTATTATTGGCACTATGTTATTTTGGAGTAGGGTATTTAAAGTTGCTCTAGCATTAAGATGAGCTCTTCTATCTTCTGTATCAAATGGTGATAACAATATTTGTGATATGTTTATACCCTTATCTTTAAAACTATTATAAAACGTATTTATTAATTCTATCTGACCTATTGATGCTGCGGCTTGTTTTTGCTCTATTTTAAATTTACTTTTATTTGCTTTAAGAGATAATTCAAAATATTTTCTTCCCAAAGAAATTGAACCTGATGAAACTATAATGACTTGCTTATTTCTTATATTTATAAGTTCATTTATATCTTCAGCAAGACACTCCAACCAGCTTTTCTTAATTGTTCCATCATCTTCATTTGTTACAAGAACAGAGCCTATCTTTATAACAATCCTAGATGAATTTTCAATTATCTGCTTGTGGTTTAAATTAGAT
>JALTZE010000022.1 GCA_027051315.1 Micavibrio sp. | reverse complement strand
AGCAGAGACCATGATTATGAATTTTGACCTCGAGAATATTGCTTTGAGCAATGGTTCTGCTTGCTCTAGTGGTGCGGTGCAAACTAGTCATGTTATAGAAGCGATGGGAGAAAATAAAGATAATGCAGCTTTAAGAATTTCTTTGGGCTGGGCAAGTACAAAAGAAAATGTTGACCATTTCATCTCAGTCTGGCAAAAAATAGCAAATAATATAAAAAAGGTCTGATAATATGCCAAATATAACTTTTATTTTAAAAGATGGAACAAAAAAAACAGTTGATGCTCCCGTAGGACTATCACTTATGGAAGTTGCAGTAAAAAATAATATAGAAGCAATTGAAGGTTCATGTGGTGGCTCTTTGGCGTGTGCTACTTGTCACATATATATTGAACCTAATAAATATGAAAAGACGCTACCAAATGATGGTATATCAGAAGAAGAAGAAGATATGCTTGACCTTGCTTTCGATTTGAGAAAAACATCACGTCTATGCTGTCAAATTATGGTTAGTGAGGATATGGATGGGCTTGTTGTTGCTGTTCCTGGTGCAAAGACAGATTGGTAATCTTTATATATTTTTATTTCTATATTCACCTTCTTTACCAAGATAATTTTTATAGCTAGAGCCTTGTAGCCATTCTCTGGCTTCGTTCATATTTTTTAAATAACTATCCCAAAAGGCAAGAGCTGATATTTTGATAATATCTTTATGTTCTTCTAATTTTGGATTATTACCAAGACCTCCGCGGCTGCCATTATAAACCATATGGTCCCCGTCTTTTAAAATAAGAAGATGTTGATTGCTTCCTTTGGCATTTTCATATATTTGCAAACGATGTAGATAATCTTTCCCATTAACTGGGTGGTCATCATTAGTTCCTGTCATGTAGAACATAGGAATATCAATAGAGCCATATATTTCTTCTTTGGGTTCATCACTATTATATGTTTCACTAGGGGAATAGGCAATTGCTGCTTTAATACGATGTTCTTTCATGGAATATTTGCGTTCACCCTTACCAAGTTTTTGCCCCGCCATAATTTGCGTAGTAATTGCACCAAAAGAATGACCTGACATTCCTATATTTTCAAAATCAATAAATTTTGCTATTTCGTCATTTGATTTTGACATTAATTCCATTTGATTAATAATAAAAGGAACATCTTTCATTCTGTTAAGTGTTGTTTTTCTTGATATTTTGGCTTTTCTTATATTATCCCATGGATGTCCTGTTTTTCCTTCCCATAAAGATGAGTCAGTGCCTATATGCTGAATATTAAGAACTATATATTTATGAGATGCCAGAAATCTTGCCAAATATCCTGCTCCGTCCCTGCTTCCTCCAAGTCCGTGCGACCATATGACAAGTGGTATTTTATCATCTATATTTTTAAGGTCAGGATAATATAATTTATATGGTACTACCCTTTTATTACGATTATTATCTATGAAATCACCTTTTTTGATAAATAGCTTATTAGGTTCATTATCAGGCGATATATTATCTCTCCAAAACATATATTCTATTTTTTTGTTTGTTACGTTAGATTGATTATAATATATTTTAAAAAAATATAAATTAATACTTGATATTTTTATAGTTTTGTCTTATTTATTCCTCAATTCAAACATTTCGGACAAACGGCGTTTATTTAAAGCCCTTTTAATTAGGTAGGCTTGTGTGTGTTGTGTTTTTTAGTTTTGTTGATTTGTTTGAATTAAACTCATGAATTTATAAGTTCTTTCTCCCCCCAGAAAGACCATGCAGGTTCGAAGCCCCCTCTTCGAACCTGTTTCTTTTTTCCTTGTGTATTGATTATAGCTAATTGAGTTATATATACAAAAAAAGCCCTGTTATTTAACAAGGCTTTCTGAAAATTTATATGAGAAAAATTATGCCGCAGCAGATTTTTTATCTTCTTGTTCTGAATCCATATTATCATCAAATTGAACTGGTCCAGAATCTTTACCTTTAGCTTCTTCATCACGGTCAACAAGCTCAATCACAGCCATAGGAGCAGCATCACCATAACGGAAGCCAGCTTTCATAATACGAATATACCCTCCCTGACGCTCTTTATATCTCTCAGCAATGACGTCAAACATTTTTGCTACTTGAGCTTCATCACGCATAGTCGCAATTGCCTTACGACGATTTGCCAGACCGCCTTTTTTTGCCAATGTTATTAGCTTTTCCACAAATGGGCGAAGCTCTTTTGCTTTTGGTAGAGTTGTTGTTATTTGCTCATGTTTAATAAGAGCAGCAGCCATATTTGCAAACATTGCCTTACGGTGCGTAGATGTGCGGTTTAGTTTACGTTGTTTAATACCATGTTTCATTTTTCTTTCCTTTCATACGCCCGTTTGGGGCTTTTATCTGCGGCATCAATCGGGTGAAGCCATAATTTTAATCAGTAAACATCAACCCTTTGTTTCAATATCAAGGAAATTCCCTATAATTCTAGGAATTTCCTATCATTTTAGTATAGTGTCAATAATTTACCTATTCGGACAACCATGTCCATTAGAAGTTATCGTCAATTTTACTTGCCAATTCTTCTATATTTTCTGGTGGCCAGCCTTCTACATGCATACCCAAAGACAGCCCCATTGTTCCTAATACTTCACGTATTTCATTGAGAGATTTACGTCCAAAGTTAGGAGTACGAAGCATATCACTTTCTGATTTTTGTACCAAATCACCAATATAAAGAATATTATCATTCTTTAAGCAATTAGCTGAACGTACAGAAAGTTCAAGCTCTTCAACTTTACGAAGAAGATTTTTGTTAAATGGTAATTCTTCTTCTTTTTCTTCTTCTGATGTTTCTTCTGGTTCATCAAAATTAATAAATACAGCCAGCTGGTCTTGCATAATTCTTGCGGCAAGAGCAACTGCATCTTCTGGGGTAACAACTCCATTTGTTTCAATAGATAATGTAAGTTTATCATAGTCAGTTATCTGCCCAACACGAGTATCTTCTATTTCATAAGAAACTTTACGCACCGGCGAAAATACTGAATCAACAGGAATAAGCCCTACTGGACATTCCTCTGGACGGTTAAAGGAAGCTGGACGATATCCCTTACCTGTATTTACTGTCATTTCCATGTTAAGTGTTGCACCTTTATCAAGCGTACAGATAACAAGCTCTGGATTCATTATTTCGATATCCGCACCTGCTTCTATCATACCTGCTGTTACTTCGCATGGACCTTGCACGTTAAGGCGCATTCTTTTTGGTCCTTCGACATGCATTCTGACTGCGATAGCTTTTATATTAAGAATAATATCTGTAACATCTTCACGAACTCCTTCTACTGATGAAAATTCATGAAGCACACCTTCTATTTTAACTGCTGTTACCGCTGCTCCTTGCAGTGATGAAAGCAATATACGACGTAAAGCATTACCAAGAGTAAGACCAAAGCCTCTCTCTAATGGTTCTACTACTACTTTACCTGAACAAGATGCATCAGTACCGTGAGATATTTCAACATTTGTAGGCTTAATAAGTTCTTGCCAATTTTTCTGTATCAAGGTTCTTCCCCTTTATTGTAAGAGTGAAAAATAAATTAAACACGACGTTTTTTAGGAGCACGACAACCGTTATGTGGTATCGGTGTAATGTCCATGATTTTACCAATCTTGAAGCCAAGTGCTGATAAAGCACGTAGAGCTGATTCACGGCCTGTACCTGGCCCTTTTACTCTAACATCAAGTTCTTTCATACCATGTTCCATAGCTGCACGCCCTGCATCTTCTGCGGCAAGCTGGGCAACATAAGGAGTTGACTTACGCGAACCACCAAAACCCATTTTACCTGCTGATGACCATGATACAGCATTTCCTTGCTGGTCTGTTATGGTGATAATGGTATTGTTATATGTCGAATTAACGTGTGCTATACCAGACACGATATTCTTTTTCTCTTTTTTACGAGTACGAATTTTCTTCGCCATTTTTCTAATTCCTATATTTACGTGTAATTAATTATTTCTTTTTACCAGCTATAGCAACTGCAGGTCCTTTACGAGTACGTGCATTTGTTTTTGTACGTTGCCCCCTAACTGGTAGACCTTTACGATGGCGAAGGCCACGATAGCATGCCATATCCATCAATCTTTTTATATTTACAGATTCTTCACGACGAAGATCACCTTCAAGCAGAAGTTTCTTTGCTTCTATAACGCTACGAATTTTTGCTTGTTCGTCTTCTGTAAGGTCTTTTACACGTTTACTATCTTCTATACCTGCTTCTTTGCAGATTTCTTTTGCTGTGGTATTTCCAATACCTTTTACTGATGTTAGTGCTATTACCACACGTTTTTGTGTTGGTATATTCACTCCGGCAATACGAGCCATTTTATACTCCTTGTATAATTGTTAATATCAAGCCAAACCGTAATTTAATGTTTCCAAAAATTATTTTTAGAAACAAACCAGTTTGTAAACTAAACTTCATATATATTATATATATACAAAGCCTGCTGGCAGATGCTTTATGTAATTAAAAAAAACACAAACCAGAAAAACCCAAGATTAATCTTCGGGATGGCGGCATTATATGGAGAATCTTTGATACGTCAATATTTTTATTAGCTTTTACACAAAAAAATGTATAAAAATCTTCTTTTTTTGTGCGTAACGTAGATAAAATACTGATATTGAACATTTTATTCAAGAATTTTAATTATCTGAGCTGTAACTTCATCTATTGTTTTCATACCGTCTATTTCTGTATGCATATTTTTTGCTTTATAGTAGGGCAAAACATCTGCGGAATATGAACGATATTGAGCCAGACGCTTTTTTAATGTTTCAATATTATCGTCTGAACGTCCTTCTTCTTTTGCTCTTTTTTCTATTCTAGCATCAAGAAGATTATCATCTACTTTAAGCTCTATAACATGGTCAATTTTTTTATTACAGTCTGCAAGCATTTTTTCAAGAGCCTCTGCCTGAGCTATGGTTCTTGGGAAACCATCAAAAATAACGCCTTTTGAACATTCATCGGAATTAACATGAGCAGCAATCATTTCTATTACAATTTCATCTGGCACAAGCTTACCTTCATCTATCAAAGATTTCATCTTTAACCCAAGCTCTGTTTTATTCGCCATTTCTTCCCTTAGCATATCGCCTGTAGAAAGTTGTTTTAGACCATATTTTTCTTCTATTATCTTAGCTTGTGTGCCTTTACCCGCACCTGGAGGACCAAAAAATATTATATTCATCTTTTACGCCCTCTTAGTTTAGCTTTTTTCATCAGACCTTCATATTGGTGTGCGATTATATGTGAGTGAATCTGGGCCACCGTATCCATAGTAACTGTTACAACAATCAAAAGCGAAGTACCACCAAAATAAAATGGCATAGCATATTTGGCTATAAGAAGTTCAGGAAGAAGACATATAAAAACAAGATATAAAGCACCTATTGCGGTCAATCTAGTTATAACATAATCAAGATATTCAGCTGTACTTTTACCTGGTCTAATCCCTGGTATAAACCCGCCATGCTTACGCAAAGTATCGGCATTTTCTTCTGGGTTAAATACTATTGCTGTATAAAAGAAGCAAAAGAAAGCGACTAAAAGACCATATAAAGCCATGTAATATATACTGCCATGCTGTAAATATCTAGCAATGGCTGCGGTAAAATCTCCTCCATCTGCGCCAACAAATGCTACTATAGTCATTGGTAGCATCAATAATGCTGAAGCAAAAATTGGAGGAATAACACCAGATGGATTAATTTTAAGCGGCATATGATTTTGCTGTCCTGCCATCATTTTATTACCCACTTGACGTTTTGGATATTGGACAGTTAATCTTCTTTGCGCCCTTTCCATAAAGACAATAAAAGTAATTACCGCAACTACCATTACAGATAGTACAAGTATCTGAATAAATGATATGTCTCCCACTCTTCCCATTTCTAAAGTTTGACCAATAGCACCTGGTAAACCAGCAACGATACCTGCAAAGATTATTAATGAGATACCATTTCCCACTCCTCTTTGTGTGATTTGTTCACCCAACCACATCAAAAATATAGTACCGCCAACCATTGTAATTACAGTCGATATACGGAAGAAAAGACCTGGGTCCATAACGGCACTACCTGTACTGCTTTGCATTTTTTCAAGACCTATGGCAAAGCCATATGCCTGAACAGCTGCTAAAATCACAGTAAGATATCTTGTATATTGATTAATTCTTATACGACCTGTTTCACCTTCTTTTTTAATAGCCTCAAGCTTTGGTGATACATGGGTTGCTATTTGCATAAAGATAGAGGCAGAAATATAGGGCATAATATTTAAGGAAAATATTGCCATTCTTTCCAATGCTCCACCAGAGAAAAGGTTAAACATATCGATAACGCCGCCACCCTTTTGGTCAAAAATTTCTGCCCATGCTTGCGGGTCGATTCCTGGAACGGGGATATATGTACCAAGTCGATATATTATAATTGCACCAAGTACAAATAAAATACGTTTTTTTAGCTCAGTAGCTTTCGAAAAAGCAGACCAGCCACCACCTTTTGCTAATTGTTCTACGGCAGATGCCATTTTTATATACCCTTTATAAT
>JALTZE010000021.1 GCA_027051315.1 Micavibrio sp. | reverse complement strand
TCATACAACTAGTTGATTCACGTTAAATCTCCAATCCGAGGTCTTTCCAGATCATTTTTTCAGAGCTCCAGATACTTTTAAAAAAGCCAATTGTCGTGGACTACCAATTTGCAGCCGTTAGATATCTCCTATCCATGGCATACAAACCAAAAGCAAAATTAACCAATATACCTTTACAAAATAGTTATCTATCAGCAAGTTCACGAGGGTGCAAATAACATTAATAAAAATGGTAATAATATACCTTTACTATCCCAAATTATTTCCAGATTATAACTTTCCGCCCTTTTTAATTTATTACGCCAATTAGATTTCAATCCAAGACGTAGTTCTTCTTCACTTTTTTCTAAATCAATCCAGATAGTTTGATAATTTTTTATATTATGATTTTTCTTAAAACCATTTTCTTTCATAATAGAAACTATTTCTTGAGAATTAAGAAATTCAGGTATAAATCTTCTTTTTCTTCCGAAACGAGCGGGAAATTCACTATTAAGACATCTAACAAAAGATTTTATATCTTCTATACTTCCATATCCATCAAACCATAAGGGGCCTCTATCTATTATCACGCCATGAATCAGGTTTTTTATAATACCTGCCTCTATTATCTGAACTAATCCTGCTTCATTATCATTAATATATATTACTCCCCATCTTGCTTTTTGCTTATTTACAAGGCAGGTAGCTTTTGCATATTCATATGTTTGTAAGATATTGCTTTTATTAATAAGGTTAAATTTTTCCTGCCACTCACCAACTTGCAAATTATTCCATATTATCTTACACAAAGACATTATTCTTTTCTAGCTTCTATGATAAGAATTCTTTATTAGAAATTTTATCTGTTTAACTTGATTTTATTACTTATATATTGTTTATGATAACTGAATAATTTAAACAATGAAAGGCATATATCATGGGCAAACCATCATTGGCATCTAATATTTCCGAGATTGAAAGCATAATTGAAAAATCATTCGATAACAAAGAAGAGGTAAATTATGAAACAAAAGGTGAAATAAGAGAAGCAGTAGAAGAAGCTCTAATGCTTCTTGATAGTGGGAAAGCAAGGGTTGCACAAAAAATTGATGGGAAATGGCATGTAAATCAATGGCTAAAAAAAGCCGTATTACTTTCATTCAGACTTAACGATATGTCCACTATTTCAGGCGGTCCTAATGGTGCAAGCTGGTGGGATAAAGTACCAAGTAAATTTGAAGGATGGTCAGAATCAGATTTTAGAGCAGCTTCTTTCCGTGCCGTACCAAACTGCACCGTACGTAGGTCAGCATATATAGCATCAGGCGTAGTATTAATGCCAAGTTTCGTAAATCTAGGTGCATATATTGACAAAGGAACTATGGTTGATACATGGGCAACAGTAGGTTCATGCGCTCAAATAGGTAAGAATGTCCATATCTCAGGAGGAGCAGGCATAGGAGGTGTTTTAGAACCTTTACAAGCAGGGCCTGTAATTATTGAAGATAATTGTTTTATAGGAGCAAGAGCAGAAGTAGCAGAAGGCGTCATAGTAGAAGAAGGCGCAGTTTTATCAATGGGGGTTTATTTAGGTGCTTCGACAAAAATTATAGACCGTGTTACAGGAGAAATATATATAGGAAGAGTCCCTGCATATTCAGTAGTAGTACCTGGTACGATGCCTTCTAAATCTCTTCCTGATGGTACAACAGGCCCCAGTTTATATTGCGCTGTGATAGTTAAGAAAGTTGATGAAAGAACCAGAAGTAAAACATCAATAAATGATTTATTAAGAGATTAACCATAATTACAAAGATTATATAGCTCTTCTATAACTTACTGCTTCTGATATATGTGATACAGCTATCTTATCACTATGTTCGTCCATGTCTGCTATGGTTCTAGCTACTCGTAGAACTCTGTGATATGCCCTTGCTGAAAACTTCATTTTTTCTGCAACATTTAATAATAGCTCTTTTGCATTATCAGACATTACAGCAGCATTTTCCAGAATCTCTCCTTTTAAAGAAGAATTTAGAATATCACCATTTCTTGATTTTTGTATTTGCATGGCTTTTTCTACTCTTTTTGCAATTATACCAGATGATTCTCCATCTGATGTTTTTTGTAAATCACTCAAAGCTACAGCAGGAACTTCTACGAACATATCAAAACGGTCAAGTAAAGGTCCTGATAATTTAGCAAGATAATCTTTACCGCATTTGGGTGCTTTGGAACATTCCATAGAAACATCACCCAAATAACCACATTTACAAGGATTCATAGCCGCAATTAGCTGAAAATCAGCAGGATATACAGCATGATTATTTGCTCTTGATATAACAGCTTCCCCTGTTTCCAGCGGCTGTCGTAGAACTTCTAGCGTTTGCCTTGCAAATTCAGGTAACTCATCGAGAAATAAAATTCCTTTATGAGCAAGAGATATTTCACCTGGCTTTGCTTTTTGTCCTCCACCAACCAGCGCAGGTTGAGAAGCAGAATGATGAGGCGACCTATAAGGTCTTTCTCTTATCAATCCTCCTTCAGGAAGATTTCCAGCCAAAGAATGTATCATTGATACTTCCAAAGCTTCTTTAGCGCTCAAAGGAGGCAATATACCTGGTAAACATGAGGACATCATAGATTTCCCAGTACCAGGCGGACCTATAAATAATAAATTATGTCCTCCTGTTGCTGCTATTTCTAATGCTCTTTTTGCGGTTTCCTGTCCTTTAACATTTTTAAGGTCAGGATATTTTTTATTATCTTTTCTTTCTGTATTAACTTTCGGAATAGATAATATCTGAGTTCCTTTTATATGATTAAGAAACTGAAGCAGATTCTTTGGAGCAATTATCTCCATATCACCAGCCCATGCAGCTTCCTGTCCACAAGAATAAGGGCATATCAACCCCATATTATTACTATTTGCATGAATAGCAGCAGGTAAAACACCAGCCACAGGCAGTACTGAGCTATCAAGGGCAAGCTCACCTAAAACATAATAGCCACTTATATCTTCCAAAGGAATAATATCCATAGCAGCCATCAACCCAAGTGCTATAGGTAAATCATAGTGAGAACCTTCCTTTGTTATATCAGCAGGAGCAAGATTAACAGTAACTCTTTTTGCTGGAAGTGAAAGCCCCAATGAATGAAGAGCACTTCTTACCCTTTCCCTACTTTCCGCTACAGCCTTATCAGCAAGACCAACCACAGAAAAAGATGGCATACCATCAGCTATTTGAACTTGTACATCTATTGATTTTGCTTCTATTCCACTAAATGCAACTGTATTTATTCTGGCAACCATAGATACTCTCTAAATTTACTAATTAACCTTATACATGATGTTAAAATAAATAAAAGAAATTTGTTAACCAATCAGTAACCTTTACCCGATAAAAGAAAAGCAGGAAAAGAAAACAAGAAATAATAAAACACGGAACAATAAAATGAGAATTATAAATAATAAAACAGATAATATTGATATTACTAAACTATATTCATATTTTAGCCTGCCTTTTACTGTAAAAGAATTACTATCATCAAATAAAGAATTAGAAGATGATGAAGAATATGCTTTACATGAAATATTAAGCGAAATGCAACCTGATTGCGCTCTTATTTCTATTGCTCTTTGTGCAAGACATATTGCAAATCATATAAATAATAATAGAGGTGGCAATCTTTTATCACATTCTGCCTTTATCATAGGTGAATATGCCCCAACATGGCTATCAAATGCAGAAAATAACAATAATAATGATTATATATTTCAAGATATGTTAATGGATATTCCCGATGACCTTTCATTATTATCTGTGTTACTTACAGGCTGTATAAGCAAATATCACAATAAACAAAATCCTGTTGCTAAAATATGTAACATATTGGCAGTTCAGGCAGCTTCCCATTCAGATATAGCGCAAGCATATCTTGATGCTTTCAAAGAATCAGAAGCAAAATCAGAAGAAGAATATAATATTCCTGTTATAAATACAGAAGATAAGATTATAAGATTATAATTTTATCTTGGTCATTATGGACGTAAAGAACCTATCTTTTCCCCTCCAATTATATGAATATGATAATGGGGAACTTCCTGCCCTCCATGCTCACCCGTATTTGCTATAACTCTGTATCCTTTTTTATCAAGCCCTTTATCTGTAACTATTTTACCAATTGCTCGATATAGTGCTTCAATCTCTGTGGCAGGTGCTTTTATTGAAAAATCAGTCATGGAGACATATTTCCCCTTTGGAATAACCAAAATATGAACTGGTGCTAATGGATTAATATCATTAAAAGCCAGAACATATTCATCTTCATATACTGTATCATTTGGGATTTCCCCTCTTAATATTTTTGCAAAAATATTATTATCATCATAATCAGTCATACAGCGACCTCCACTAAATTTAATTAAGGATTCACTAACTATATACATTTTGTATATATTTTAAAACAATATAGTTATTCAGAGTTAGCTATAAATATTAGCGTCATAGATTTTATCAATTTTAAGAACAAAAAAGGACGGTTCAAAAAAGAACCGCCCCATTATCATCAGGACGAGAGGGGGATGGGATTAGGAGTCGTCCTGACAATAAATACTATATAAAACTTCAATAATTTTTTTTACATCATCAGAAGCAAAATCATAATAGATAGTCTGACCTTTTCTTCTGCTTTTCACATATCCCATTCTTTTAAGAATTCCAAGATATTGCGATATTTGTGATTGCCCTACCCCTTCTTCTTTTTCAACTATATTTCCTACGCTCATCTCTCCATTATGGAGTAAATTACACAATATAGATAACCTAACAGGATGCCCCAGAATTTTCATCATCTCTGAGGCTTTTTCAAGATTATCTCTACGATTTAAACTATTACTCACCACTAATCTAACTCACTTATAACATAATATATAAATAATTTACAATATACTAATTAACTAAATTATATATTAAATTATCATAATATATACTCAGAATCAATATATTTACGTTTTATTTGCTAATTTCCCACAAAGGGCAATAGTTAGAAGGATTCAGCCTTTATGTTCATTAGATTTTCTGCCCCTGATAATATGGCCTTAAATTTATAATCTGCCTCAGGAAGCATTCTTGAAAAAAAGAATCTAGCCGTATGTATTTTTGCATCTAGAAATTCATCTGAATATTTGCCTGTATCTTTTGCATTAATTGCTTTTTCAACCATTTGAACCCACATATAACCCAAGGCAACCAAAGCAAACATACGAAGATAATCCGTAGAGGCCGCCGCTGCTTCATCAGGATTTGCCATACCTTTTTCTGCAATTATTGCTGTTGCTTGTTGTAGTTTGGCAAAATATTTTGCCAAAGGAAGAACAAATTCTTGTAATTCATGATTAGATTGATTCTTTTGTATATAATCATAAACTGGGTGGAAAAATCTGCGTAATAAACGTCCCATATCTTTTCCAAGCTTACGTCCAACCAAATCAAGAGCCTGAATACCATTTGTTCCTTCATAAATTTGTGCAATTCTGGCATCTCTTGCATATTGTTCAATCCCATATTCAGAAATATATCCATGTCCACCATGAATTTGAATAGCATGATTTGCACATTCAAACCCCATATCTGTTTGATATGCTTTTAAAATAGGAGTAAGCAAAGCTACTAAATCATCTGCTTCTTTTCTAACTTTTTCATCTGGGTGTTTTAAGGATATATCAAGATTTATGGCTGTCCAATATGATAAAGCCCTTGCCCCTTCTGTGAAAGCTTTCATAGTTAATAGCATACGGCGTATATCTGGATGTACTATAATTGGGTCTGCTGGTTTATCAGGAGATTTTATACCCGTTAAAGACCTCATTTGTAATCTGTCTTTGGCGTAAGCAAGAGCATTTTGGTAAGATACTTCCGCAATTCCTAGACCCTGCATAGCAACACCGAGTCTTGCTGAATTCATCATAGTAAACATGGCGTTTAGACCTTTATTTGCTTTTCCTACTAACCAGCCTTTAGAATTCTCAAAATTCATTACACATGTTGAGGAAGCTTTGATTCCCATTTTATGTTCTATAGAACCGCAAGATACATTATTTTGGTTATTATCATCTGGTAAATATTTAGGTACGATGAAAAGAGATATGCCTTTTACTCCTTTGGGCGCATCTGGTAATCTTGCCAACACTAAATGTATTATATTTTCAGTTAAATCATGCTCACCTGCAGATATAAATATTTTCGTACCTGTAATATTATATGAGCCATCATCTGATGGTAATGCTTTTGTTTTTATTAGACCTAAATCAGTACCACAATGAGGTTCGGTAAGGCACATTGTACCTGACCATTGCCCTGTAATTAATTTTGGAATATATGTTTCTTTTAATTCATCTGTTCCGTGCATATGTAGGGCATCATAAGCACCTTGTGAAAGACCAGGATACATGCCAAATGACATATTTGAGGCGCATATAAGTTCTTGCATAACAGTATTTACGATTTGAGGCATACCCATGCCACCATATTTAGGGTCAGAAGAAAGCCCACACCACCCGCCTTGAGTAAATAATTCATAGGCTTCCTTAAATCCTTTTGGAGTTGTAACTTTACCATTATCAAAATGACATTCTTCTTTATCCCCCGATTGGTTTAAAGGAAATAATGTCTGTTCACAAAGCTTTGCCCCTTCTTCTATGATAGGATTTATTAAATCACGTGTTGCCTCTTCATAATCTGGTATATTTGATAATTGTTCTACATTCAGTAAATCATGAAGTACAAATTTTATATTATCAAGCGGAGCATTGAAAATAGGCATAATCTAATCCTTTAATTTATTATTAGGAACATATTCCAAATCTTAATAT